>JANNNF010000275.1:0-27045 GCA_031398405.1 Rhodobacterales bacterium
CTGATCTCGGGCACGATCTTCTTGTACGAAGCCATTCCCCAGCCCTATCGCGGCTGGCTTTGGTACAACCCGCTGATGCATGTCAGCGGCGAGATGCGGGCGGCGTTCTATTTCAGCTATGACGCACCCTACGTCACGCCAAGCTATGTCTTTGCCATCAGCGGCATTTGTTTCATGGCGGGCATGCTGCTGCTGCGCCGGTATCACCGCGACATCCGTGAGTTGTAGCAGCCTGTCACCCCGCAAGAGGGCCGTCTTACTCAAAAATCCTGACTCGGGGCCTGAAATCCTGAAAACGACAAGATTTTCCCAAGTCTGACACAGAGATTTCATATTTTGTCGTTTTCGCTTTGGTAGTTTTTCTGACCCATACCCTTTGGGATCAACATCTGTTGGCGCCGGCCCGCACAGTGAAAAACCACAGTGAAAAACCAGCGTATCATCAACCCTGATATGAAGAGAAATTGAATGGCTGTTATTCTTGGTTCGCTGACGTCAGGTGTTGATAATCTTACCGGCAGTGCGGCCGACGATATCGTGATCGTCCCCTCCAACAACGCCAATCTGGCAGGGACGGACATCATCGACCTTGGTGGTGGCATTGATACCCTGCGGTTTGACCGCACGTTGGAGCTTGGGGTTGCGTCATCCCGGCTGGACGGCATCAGCGGCGTTGATGTGTTTGATATCAGGGCCCCAAGCTCGGTTCTCTTCTCGATTTCGGATGCGGTGCTTCTGCAGTCCGATGCGGCCCGGATCACGCTGCTTTTCGCGGCAAGCCCGGTGATGCTTGATCTGCGCAGCCTGACCGCAGAGGCCGGGCGCGTTGTGCTTGCGGGCCATGGGCAGGTCACCTTGATGGACGCCGCCCGGCAAAGCGTTGAAATTGCAGATGGGGTGAATGGCAATGTCATGGGGGGCGCGCTGCGGGATGCGCTGACCGGTGGCACGGGCAACGACCGCTTGAACGGTCTGGCGGGGGATGACGTCCTTGTGGGCGGTGCCGGTGCAGACAGCCTGACGGGCGGCGACGGGCAGGACCGTCTGGACGGCGCTGCTGGCAATGACACGCTGGACGGGGGGGCAGGGTTTGATCTGCTGACCGGAGGCAGCGGCACCAACCTGGTGACAGGCGGGGCGGGATCGGATGTGTTTGTCGTGACCGCGGGTGAGACGCTGATCCTCAGCGATTTTGCCGTAACCGACCGCTATGAAAGGATCGACCTGCGCGCTTTGGGTACGGCAAGTTTTGACGAGCTTGTGATCACGACCCAAGGGGCCGACACATTGATCAATCCGGGCTTTGGCACCGTGATCCGGTTGCAAGGCGTGACCACGGCGCTTCACGCAGATCATTTCGTGTTTGCGGGCGACACACGGGTTCTGCGCGCCGCAGCACTTGGGGTTGTGCCTGATTTTGTCTTCACAGCCAGTGTCGACAACTTTGCCGGAACGGCGGCGGATGAGGTTTTTGAACTGTCAGGGTCAAGTGTGAACCTGGCCGCAACAGATGTGTTCTCGGGCGGGGCCGGCACAGATACGCTGCGTCTTGTGGGGGCCGACAGATCCATCTCTGCGGCACGCCTTGCGGGCATGTCAGGGGTTGAGGTTCTGGACTTTACCGCGGCCACCGGGGTCAGCACCCTGTCCCTGGATGCCAGCGTCACGTCCCAGGCAGGGGGCGGAGTGCTGACAATCCGGCAAGGGGCGGGGCCGCTGTCGCTGGATACCGGGGTGACAGTTCCGTCTTTGGCAGAGGCTGGTAAAATTATCGTCGAAGGCACCGGCGCTGTGACCCTCCGCGCGACCACGGCACAGGCCCTGACGATCTCTGATCTTTACGGGGGCCATGTCACGGGCGGCAGCCGCGCGGATATGGTTGTCGGTGGTGCGCGCGATGACAGCGTCTTTGGCGGTGCGGGTGACGACACGCTGTCTGGCGGGGCCGGAAATGACAGCCTGTCGGGTGGCGATGGCATGGATATGCTGCAGGGCGGCGCGGGCATCAATACGCTGACCGGGGGGCTTGGGGCCGACCAGTTCGTTGTTGCCCTTGCCAGCCAGACGACGATCACTGATTTTGACGAGGCAGACACCACCGAACGGGTTGATCTGCGCGCTTTTGCGGGGCTGGTCTTTGCCGGTCTGCAGATGCAGGCCGAAGGCAGCGGCACCCGCATCATCCTGCCCGATGGCTCTGTCCTGCGGATTGCGGGCATCCTGCCGCAAGATCTGAGACCCAATGATTTCATCTTTGCCGGACAGGACACGCCGCAGACCTTTACACTGACCATGGGAACGGACCGCTTTACCGGCGGCACCGGCGACGATGTGTTCGCCTTCGGCGGCAACACGACAAACCTTGACGTGACAGACCGCCTGAATGGCGGAGCAGGCACCGACACCCTGCGCGTATCCGGCGCGGACCGCTCGCTGAGTGCGGCCCGCCTTGCCAGTCTGACCGCCATCGAGGTGATCGACCTTGCGGCCACGACCGGAACAAACACCGTTGAAATCACCCAGGCCCTTGTCAGCACGTCGGGCACGGGCAACATTCTGGTCCGGCATGGCAGTGCGGCGCTGTCGCTGGACACCTCGCTGGTCACTGATCTGGGCGATGTGATCACCGAAGGCGCGGGCCTTGTATCACTGCGCAATCAGCCCGGACAAAAGCTGCTGATCTCGGACGCGGTGGCGGGCCACGTTCAGGGCGGCAATGATGGCGATCTTGTGCGCGGCGGCGCCAATAATGACAGGATCAACGGTGGTGAAGGCAATGACACGGTTTCAGGCGGCAACGGCAATGACACCCTGACCGGGGGCGATGGCCAGGACCATCTGACCGGGGGGGCCGGGCTTGATACGCTGTATGGCGGCGCTGGCGATGACACGCTTGTGGCGGATTTCTTGCATGATGTGGTGGACGGCGGCCTTGGCAATGATCTGCATGTCGTATTGCGCACCGCAGGTGTGACCACAATCGCCGGGTTCGAGGCTGACAACCTGCTTGAACGGATTGATCTGACCGACTTTGCCGAACTGACCGGCATGGCCAACCTGACCCTTACGCAGACCGGTGCCCATGTCACCGTAACGGCCGCGGATCTGAACCTTGTTGTGCAAAACACCTCGGTTGCAGATATTGGCGCGGATGACTTTGTGTTCTCGGGGCAGGACGCGCTGGTGTTCCACGTCGATGCGTCCATGGCGCTGGCGGACATTCAGCATCTCTTGAACGAGGCCCCCGCCGGGGCCAAGGTGCTTTTTGCGGCAGGGACATATTCGATCACCCAGACGCTTGTGATCAATCGCAGCGACATCTCGGTGATCGGGGCTGGCGAAGGCCAGACCATTCTGCGAACGGACATTCCGGGTGGTCAGCCAGCCCCCACCATTCTGGTACAGCCCGAAGATTTTCAGACCCGTCTGGGTGTGCTTGCGGAAAATGCAGCGCAAGGAACCAGTCAGGTGACGCTGCAATCCGGCCACGGGCTTGCGGTCGGGGATATCCTTTATGTCTCGCAGGCCAATGATGATGCCTGGCTTGCGGAAACCGGCAATACCGGGTGGGTCCCGCCGGACAATGCGCCGCGGGACGGCGAAGATTATTACCTGCGCGAAGCCCGCTCGCGTATCGTGGCGATTGATGGCGATACGGTTACGCTGGCCGAACCGCTGCCGTACGCCTTTGCAGCAAACCTGGCCACGGCGGCCAGATCCACCTTTCTGTCAAACGTGACGCTGCAAGGCTTCACCGTTCAGGGTGTCTGGGGAGAGGCGGACCCCTTCGTGTTCGAAGTGACGCTGCCCGAGTGGGAAGGCATGTCCACCATTGAAATTGACGGCGTGACAAATTCGACAATCCAGAACATTTCGGTCCTGGATGCCGCGTCACATGCCTTCAGGCTGCAACGCCTTTATGATGTCACGGGCGACCATCTGACCGTGAACGGGGCCCATAACAAAGACGGTGGCAACGGCTATTCGTTCTTGCTGTATGAAAGCTTTGCAAACGCGCTGACCAATCTGACCAGCATTGATGCGCGCCATGCGGTCTTGTTTTCCAGCTACAGTGCCGAGCATTACAACCTGATCCACGTGCTGTTTTCCAACCGCGATATCAACTTTCATGGCAGCCCGGATGCAGGCAATACCGTGATTGTTGACCGTCTTGTGCAGGATTATCCGGCAGGGTCTGCGCCGCAGTTTGATGCGGTGCAGGGGGGCAGCTTTCCGTTGCACCCGAATTGGACCATTGATGCCAATGACGTGACCTTTCGCCATGCCGTCACAGGCGAGCGGGATGACAGGATATTCGCCCATGCCGAGGGCGGCAACCTTTCCACCGGCAAGGGCAATGATCAGCTGTTTGGCGGCGCAGGGAATGACACTCTGGATGGCGGCGAAAACGGCGATGTGATGAAGGGCGGCGCGGGCCGTGACACGTTCATCCGCCAATATGCCGATTTCAGCGACACCATCCTGGATTTCGCAGCCGGGGCAGGGGGCGACGTTGTGCTGATCCAGGGGTCGGCCTACACCACATTCGCGCAACTGCGCCTGTCTCAAAGCGGCGCTGACACCGTGCTGAGCTTTGGTCTGGGCGGGGCGATCCGGTTCAGCAACACGCAGGCTTCGGGCTTTACGGCGGCAAATTTCGCGTTTGCGCGCGACACGGCGGCCGGGCAGACCCAGACGCTGCGCGCGGATGATCTGTTCGCGGTCGGCACGGACCGTGCGGATGTCTTCAACATCACCGGGTTCCAGACCGGCAATGCGGCCTTCCGGGTTCTGGGCGGGATGGGCACAGACACGGTCGCGATGGCACAGCAATCCCTGTCGGGCAATCTGTTCACCACCGGGTCTTATGCGGGGATTGATCGGTTTGACATCTCACGGGTCAGCTTTGCGGTCATCACGGTGGATAACCGCCTTGCCGCACAGTCTGACACCCAAAGCCTGATCCTTGCCGTCGGAGACAGCGGCGCGCCGGTGTCGCTTGATCTGCAACCCCTGGGGGCGGGGCGCAGCCTGTTTGTTGACGGCAGCCGGGACGTGCGCCTGACCGGTGGCATCTTGCATACCATTTCGGCCACCGACCGTGCCGGGGTGAATATCCTGGGGGATACGGCCACGGATGTCATGACCGGGGGCGCACGAAATGATGTGCTCAACGGGGCGGATGGTCGCGATCTTCTGGCGGGCGGCCTTGGCCAGGACACGTTGATCGGGGGCCTGGGCATCGACACCCTGTATGGCGGCTATGGGTCTGACACCTTTTATGTTGATACGATCGGCGACATCGTCGGTGAAAACCGCAGATGGGATGGCGTCGATCTGGTCATCAGTTCGGTTGATTTCCTGATGGGTCGGCAGCACATCGAGAACCTGACTTTGACCGGCACCGGGGCCATTCGTGGCATTGGCAACGGGCTGGAAAATGTGGTCACCGGCAACAGCGGCGACAACCTGATTGATGGCGGGCCGCGCAACGATCTTATGACCGGCGGCTTGGGCAATGATATCTATCTGGTCCGCGATGCGGGCGATCTTGTGATCGAAGGGGCCGGGGGTGGCATCGATTCAGTCCGCTCGTTCATCAGCTATGAACTGTCTGCCGAGGTTGAAAATCTGTATATCCAGACCAACGTCGCGCTGAACGGCCGGGGCAATGCGCTGAACAACACCATCGTCGGCAACAACGTGGCCAATGTGATCAACGGGCGCGAAGGCAGTGATGTGCTGACCGGGCAGGGGGGGGCCGATACCTTTGTGTTTGACCGGGCGGCGTCTGCGCAAAATGCCGACAGGATCATGGATTTTCAAGGCGATGCTGATCGGTTCTTGTTTGCGCGCAGTGCCTTTGAGGGCTTTGCCGCGGGGCCTTTTCAGGCGGATGCGCTGATCTATGGCACGGCGGCTGCGCAGGCAGAAGACCGGCTGATCTACGACCGCACCACCGGCCGGCTGTGGTATGACGCCGACGGCACAGGCAGCGGCGAACAGCAGCTTGTGGCAGTGCTTGCCAATCGTGCAACGCTTGACGCGGGCGATATATTCTTGGCATGAGCAGGCTTTGGCCCCGGTTTCACGACACGCCGGGGCCTTTCTCGCAGTGTTTTCCTATGCAAGAATAACACGCCTCTGTTCTGATGCGCAGGGAGGCAAACACGCCCAGCCAAGTGGAGAAAGCCTTTGAATCCATATAAGTCGTTGGAAGAACGCGCATTCTGGGCACCATCTGTCGGTCGCAGGCATATGATGGACATTGAACAGCTTTGGCGTCCTTCCTTTCGCATCACGGCCAGCAGCCAGATTGAAACCTTTGGATCCTGCTTTGCCCAGCATTTCAGCCGCGCTCTTGTGCGGCGCGATTTCACCTGGTTCAACGGCGAGCCTGCGCCGCGCGGCATGTCGGAAGAGGATGCCAAGCGATTCAATTATGGTGTGTTCTCGGCAAGAACGGGCAATATCTATACAACGTCCCTTCTGTTGCAATGGACCCGGTGGGCCTTGGGCAAAACACCTGTGCCTGACGAGGTCTGGGAGGTGAACGGCCGCTTTTTCGATCCCTTCCGGCCGCAGATCGAACCAGACGGTTTTGCCTCACGCGACGAGGTGATTGCCTCGCGTGCGCTGTGCATCGAGGCATTCGCCAGAACGGTCACGCAGGCTGATACCTTCGTCTTCACCCTTGGGCTGACGGAAAGCTGGTGGAACAGCGAGCGGGGCTATGAATATCCGCTGTGCCCGGGCGCTGTTGCGGAAAGCATAAGCTCTTCGTCGCATGTGTTTCTCAATCAGGAATATCCCGATATCCTGAAACATCTGCAGCAGGCGATGGCCCTGATGCGCAGCGTCAATCGGGGCTTGCGCTTTTTGCTGACGGTCTCGCCGGTGCCGCTGACCGCGACGAATTCAGGACATCATGTTCTGGTCGCAACGGTTGATTCCAAATCACGGCTGCGCGCGGTCGCGGGGCAACTGGCGCGCACCGTCTCGCGGGTGGATTACTTTCCATCCTATGAAATCATCAGCGCCCCGCCCTTTCGCGGCACGTTTTTTGAACCCAACCAACGCAGCGTGAACCCAAGCGGCGTCAATTTTGTGATGAAATCGTTTTTTGAAGGTCTGGGTCTGCCCGATACGGCCGCAAGCCCCGCAGCAAACCCCGCAGCAAACCCCGGCGCATCGACGGTCGAGGGGAAAAAGCCGCGCGCAAAATCCGCACAGGATCTGATCTGCGAGGAAGAAATGCTTGCTGCCTTCGGCCCGGGTGGGGCCACAGGTTAAGGACCATATGACCATGAAGCTTGCAATTTTAGGCAATAGCCACACCGCAGCCCTTCTGCACGAAGCGCGCGTCAACACATCACTGACGGCAGGATTTGACGTAACTTTTTTTGCCTCTATCGGTCGCACGATGGAAAATTTTTCCGTGCAAGACGGCCAGCTTGTCCCGCAAACAGATGTTCTGCGCAAAAGCCTGAAGATCACGTCGGGCGGGGCAGACCGGTTTGACCCCGCCCTGTTCGATCAGATCTTGCTGGTCGGGCTTGGCTTCAACCTGCCCCCCGTCGACAACCGCCTGTCGCAGGCGGTCAAAGCGGCAATTCTGCGCAACTGTGTTGAAAGCTCTGTCGCCTGGAAGTTGTCGGCAATGGTGCGCAGCATATCGGCGGCGCCTGTTCTTGTCGGCCACACCCCGCTGCGCGCGCCGGATGTGACCGCCAGTCTGGAGCCGATCTTGCAAAACTGCGTGGCCTATGACGATATCATCGCACAGGTGCAGATGCTGTGGGATCGCCTGGATATGCAGGTGGTGCATCAGCCGGAAACCACAAGATACCGCGATGTGCTGACAAAACGATCGTTCTCGCGCGGCTCGCGGGGCTTGCGCGGGACCGGGATGGAACATGGCGATACCGATCGAAGCCATATGAACAACGACTATGGTGCGATCTACTGGCAGCATTTGCGCGCCAGATTGTCAAAACCTGTGCCGCTAAAGTCTGCACCGGGCGCACAATTCCTTTCGGTGGGATGACGCGGCGTTCTGGGTGACCGAAGTTCTGTGTGAGCGACGTTCTGTATAAGCGAAGTTCTGTGGCGGTTCGGCAAGACCTGCTGCAAAGCGGTTGCACAGACGTATATTCTGGGCCACATACGCCGTATATTCTGGCGGCTATTTTTCGCGGGTTTGCACGGGTTTCAGCAGGCTTTGCAGGAAAAATAACAGGTTCTCCGGTAAGGGCTATGGCAAGAACGGCGCTGTCAAAGGGCGCCGGGCAAGGGTGGCGGGCGACAAATGAGGACCACGATGGTTGCACATAAAAAGCATCTGCTTGTTACGGGTGTGGCGCGCAGCGGAACCACTGCGCTGGCAGAACTTCTCAATTCCCACGAGGCCCTTTGCGTCGGGATCGAGCGCTTCAAGTTTCAGTATCTGATGCATGACAATTATTCAGCCAGCCTGTTTGACCGCGACCGCTTTTTCGACTTTCAGCCCGACGACACCAACCTGCGGCCTGACGTGAAACCGCATTGGCAAAGTGTCTATGACGCCATCGCCCAGAAATGGGATACAGCGCAGATCATCGGCGACAAGGTGCCTGACATGACGGCGCATCTGCCTGCCTTCATCGCCGCCAATCCTGATTTCAAATACATCTACATCCTGCGCAATCTGAAGGATGTCGGTCTGTCCTGGCAGGCCCGCGCCAACCGGGTGCGCGACAGCTGGCCCGCCAAGAAGGGGTTTGTTGCGGCCTGCGAAAGCTGGGCTTTGCAGATGCAGCAGTTGCACGCGATGATGCAGACCAAAGAGATGAACCGCAAAGTCCTGCTGCTGGATTACGATCACATGTATGAGGACGGCAGTCTTACGCCGGATGTGATCTTGCAGTTTCTGGGCCTTGGCCCCAGTGCGGCCTTCCACGAGACGTTTGCCAGACACGCCGAGTTTGCCCGCAGCAAGACCCCCCGCAAAACCCCGGCGCAATTCGCCGAAGCCTACAAGGCCGTCGATACCAGCTTTGCGCGCGACATGCGCAAGCGCGCACGCGCCCAAGCCAAGCGTCTGACACTTGATCTGGCCACAAACCCGGGCGAGAGCCCTGCGGGTACCTTGCCCGTGGGATCTGCATGACGCGTTGATCCGTGATGAATTTTTGACTGGCCTACAGCGACTGGGCCTACAGCGACTGGGCCCAGAGCCCACTCAGGAGAGCATCGCGTGCGTTTCACAACCTTGCTATCAGCGGTCGCCCGGACGGTATGGCGTCGTACCCTTACTGGAAATGTCGATGTTTTCACGACGGAACGGCTGACGGGCTGGATCATCACCCCTGAAGACAGCGGCACCCCGGTGCGGTTGTCGCTGCACATTGACGGGGTGCTGGCGCTGAACATCCTGGCGGATCAGCCCCGCGCCGATGTGCTTGCCGCCGGGCTTGGGCCATTGCACTGCGGCTATGATGTCAGCCTGCCCTCCCGTCTGCGCGACGGGCAGGCGCATCTGGTCGAACTGCGCCGGGGTGCGGACGGTCCGGTGCTGTGGAAGGGCCGCCGCAAGATTGCGGCCACTGCGGGCGCCAGATCGGGTGGCAGATCCGAAAGCCAGACGTTTGCCCAGGACGGTGCGGCGGTCGCGCTGTCAGGACTGGCGGCGCAGCAAGGGGTCGCCTATCTGGATCGCCGCCGGGCGGCGATTGCGGGCTGGGCCACCGGCTGCGGGGCGGTCACACTGCGGCTGGACGACGGGGCGCCTGTCGTGCTGACCCTGGACCGTGCCGTGCCGGGCCTGGGGGGCGGGGCACAGCAGGGGTTTTTCTACCCCCTGCCCGCCGCCCTGCTGGACGGGGCGGATCATCAGGTCACCGTCAGCTTTCAACCCGGGGGGGCGGCGCTTGACGGCAGCCCTGTGCGCTTTCATCTGCATCCCGGCCATCCTCTGGTTGAGATCGTCTCACTGATCGGCTGTCAGATACGGCTGCGGCTGCGCGATGCCAGTGGCGCCCCAGCCCGCCTGCCGGTGGCGCTTGAGGTGGGCGGCCCCTTCAATCGCCACCGGCTGGATCTGCGCCTTGAGGCCGGGCTGGTCTGCGCAGACCTGCCCGAGACGGCACAAGAGCTGCTCTTGCTGGATACAGGCGTCACGCCCGCCAGTCTGCTGGCACGTTACAGCGTCAGCCCAAGGGCCCCAGGGCCCTGCGGACAGGCGGCGCCTTCTGCCTTGTCGCTGGCCGAGCAGCCCGCAGGCCGGCTTGGCACGGCGGCGCTGCGCGCGGTGCTGGCCGATCCTGCGCATATCGCACAGGCAGGGCAGGCGTTTGCCGCGTTCTGTGCCCGGCCCGATGCGCGCTTTGACCCGCTGTGGTACAGCCAGACCTACCTGACCCCTGCCCCGCTTGCCCATTACCAGCAGACCGGCGCGCAGGCGGGCTGCGCCCCCGGCCCGCTGTTTGACGAGGCCGCCGCCCGCCTGCGCTATCCTGATCTGGCCGCAGCCATTGCGGCGGGTCAGTTGCCCTGCGCCTTTGCGCTGGAACTGGTATTGCCAGAGGCGGTCCCAAAGGCGGGCCCACAGGTGGCCCCAGAGACGGTCTCAGAAATGGCCCCAGAAATGGCTTTACCAGAGCAGGGTCTGGTGCAGGGGCGTCTGGGTGCCCCGGCCGGGCTTGACCCTGCCATGGCCCGCAATCTGGCATGGCTGGCGCTGCATCCGCAAGACGACCCTGCCACCCTGTTGCGTGACCTGCGGGAGGCGGAGATTGAGCCGCACATCCCACCCCAAATCCAGCCGCAATTGCCCGACCCCACGGCCAGCCAGTCTGCCGCCGACAGCGTCTATGCTGCCTGGTTTGACCGGCTTGCGATTGACGCTGCAACCCGCGCCACCATCACCGCCGATGAAGCCGCAATCCGCCAAAGCATCACGGCCACCCGCCTGACCCGCACGCCGCTGATCAGCATCATCATGCCCAGCTACAACCGCGCCTATACCATTGGCGAGGCAGTGCAGAGCGTGCTTGACCAAAGCTATCAGAATTGGGAACTGCTGGTTTGCGATGATGCCAGCGACGACAAGACCGCTGAAGTCATGCGCGGCTTTGACGATCCGCGCATCCGCTATATGCCCTTTACCAAATCCAACGGGGCAGGCACCCGCAACAAGGGCCTGCGCTTTGCCACTGGCGAGTACATCGCCTACCTTGACAGCGACAACATCTGGCACCCGCTGTTTCTGGATCTGATGCTGCGCCGCCTGATGGCCGCCCCCGGCAGCGCCCTTGCCTATTGCGCCTATCTTGACACCGAAATCGTTGGCGCAAAGGTGACGCTGCATAAGATCAGCAGCACGCCGTTCCGCCCGATTCCGCTGGCGTCGCGCAATTTCATGGACCTGAACACGATCATCCACCACCGCAGGGTCTATGACTGGATGGGCGGTTTTGACGAAAGCCTGCCGCGCCTGCAGGACTGGGATCTGATGCTGCGCTATACCAGCATCTTCACCCCGCTTTTCGTTGATCATGCGGCAGTGTTCTACCGCCGCAACGTGGCCTGGGGGCAAGTCACCCACCTGTTCCAGAATTCAGGCGCGCAAAATACCGTCAATGACAAGACCAACCGCCGTCTGACCCAAGGGCATGAGAGGTTGCAGATCGCCTGGCCCGAACGCGGCCGCATCACCGTGGTTCTGGGCGGGGGCACCCCGGGCAATGATCTTCTGGCGCTTAATCTGGCGCGACTGGCGGCCGGGGTGGCCGATGTCGATCTGCTGGATCTGACAGGTACCCTGAACCTTGACCCGCAAGAGGCAGATGCAGGCATCACGCTGCACCGCGCGCCCGCCTCGTTGCAACGTGACCCGGACCGGCTCAGCCATGCGATGGCGCCTTTGCTGCGGGGCCGGGTGGTGCTGTCCGTGGGTCTGGGGGCAGGGTTCTTGCAGGCTATCCCGGGGGTGCAGGCCGACCGCTGCTACCGTCTGCTCAGCACCGCACAGGGGCTGGCGCTGGTGCATCTGCGCGATGCGCAACGCGTGTTCCACCTTGGCGCACTGCCGCTGCCCGAACTACGTATGCCCGAACTGCGTGCCCCCGGACTGTCGCAGCCGCCCTGCCTTTTGTTGCTGCCCGGGGATGCAGCCCCTGATGTGCAGAGTCTGGCCACACAGGCCAAGGCCCGCAACATGGCGATACTGTTGCCCCCTGCCGCCGGGCTGGCGGGCTGGCAAAGGCTGTCAGACGGCGTGATCGAAGATCTGACGCAGGCCCCCGGGTCTTTGCCTGCCGAACTTGGCACATGCAGCATGGCCGCCAGCCTGCGGCCGCTGTCCGGCCTGCCCGCTTTTGAGTTCTGCCTGCTGAACGCCTTGCAAGGTCAGGGGATTCCGCTTGCCGTGCTGCGAGAGGGTCCAAACGAACGCTCGACAGCCCTTGCCGATCAATGGATCGACGCGCGCGCAGCCTATGAGATCAAGGTGGCAAAACCGGCTTGGGTACTGGACAAGATCGGCAAACTGCATGGTGACAGCCAAAGCTATGCCACGCTTGCGGCCCGTGGCCAAAGGATACACCAGATTTATCTGCATCCTGACCTGTGTCAGGAACGCCTGAGCCATCTGGTGTACCGGCTGCTTCATGAAACTCCCATCCGCGAGACGTTGCATGCAGATCCCTGACTCCGGTTCCTCCTCCACGGTCCTTGCGCCCTCTGATCCGGGACTGGCTGGTTTGGCCCCCTCTGGTTTGGGCCCCTCTGATTTGGGGGGGGGCCGGCTGATCCCCGTGCTGCATCTGGGCGTGGTGCTGCCCGGCGCATTGCTGGCACAGGATGTCGCCGTGCAGATCACCAGTGAGGCCGCCCACACCCCGGCCTACAGCCTGACAGCCCTGAACGGCGCGCCGGGGCGGGTGCTGGTTGATCCGGTCCCGCACGACGATCTGGTGGTCCGTGTCACCCGTGATGGCACTGACATTACCGGCAGCCCCTTGCGCGTGCAGATCGGCGGCTGGAGCGGCGGCGTCGAATGGGTGCAGGGTCGGTTGGTGACGGGCCGGGCGCGCAATCTGCGCACGCCCGACCGTGATGTGTCTGTGGTGGCCTTTACCGCCTCGGGGCTGATGGGTTTTGCCACCGCCTCGGCGGCCCTGGGCGGGCATTTTGTCATGATCCTGCCCGAAGCCATGCTGCAAGTGGAACAGCCCGAGGCGATCACTCTGGGTATTGCAGGGTCGGACTATGTGCTGGATGGCGGAATTCTGGCCCCCCAGTCTGCCTTTCAGGCTGGCCCCGCAGGTCAGGCCACGCCCCTGTTGCTGTCTGCCCCGCGTCAGCCGCTGGCGATCCGTATCAAGATCTCGACGCCCAACCTGAAGGAAGCCCCGCTGTGGGGGGATTACCATTTCGCCAATTCCCTGTCGGCCGCCTTTGAACGCCTGGGCCATCATGCCGGAGTCGATACGATCGACACCTGGTATAGCCACGCGGATCAGCAAGATGTGGTGCTGACCCTGCGCGGGCGCCAGCGCCTGAAGGTTGACCCGGCCAAGATCAACATCATGTGGCTGATCTCGCATCCTGACCGGATCGAGGATGACGAATACGCCGATTACGATCATGTCGCTGTCGCGTCAGACGTCTACGCCGCAACCCTGCGCGCCAAAGGTCTGCCCTCGGTGTCCGTGCTGCATCAGGCCACGGACGCCACCCTGTTTCAGGCCGATGACACACTGGCCAGTGACACACAGGCCGGTGATACATCTACCCGCAAGGCCAGTTGCCTGTTTGTCGGCAATTCGCGGCGCGAATATCGCACGATGGTGCAATGGTGCGTGCAAAGCGATCTGCCGTTCGATCTGTACGGCGGCGGATGGGAGGGGATCTTGCCCGATGACATGGTGCGTGCCCCCAGCATCGCCAACAAGGATCTGCCCAGGCTTTATGCCAGCCACCAATTGCTGCTGAACGATCACTGGGACAGCATGCGCGACCACGGCTTTCTGTCGAACCGGCTGTTTGATGGCAGTGCGGTCGGAACCCCGATCCTGACCGACCCGGTCGCAGGGCTGGCCGATGTGTTCGGCGATACCATCAGCACGGCGGGTACGATCACCCGCTTTGCCGAGATTGCCCGCGACGCGCTGAACAACCCGGCTCCCTATCTTGCCCGCGCGCTGCGCGCCCGCCAGATCGTGCTGGGGGCCCATACCTTCGACCACCGCGCCCGGCAGTTGTCTGATCTGATTGATCAACTGGCAGTGCGAAAATACCGCAGGATTTGATGCGGCAGGGCGGGTGCGGCGGGGCGGGCGCGGCTTGACCGCCTTGTTTTGCGGGACCTGATCTTTTATACGTCAGGTGTTGTAGTGGCGGATGTCCTGTCCGTCACACCAGACAACCGACAGGTCCTGCACCTGTCGCCGTCACTCGCGATACAAACAGAAGGTATCCCCCATGAGCGACACGACACTCCCCCCGACTGCCCCCAAAAGTCTGACCACGAAACGCATCAAGCGCCGGGTTGGCAAAACAAAAACCGGCGATGAGACCGGCACCCCGAAGAAAAGCGCCATCAAGACGCGCGGCAAGCTTGCGATCTCGATCCTGCGCCAGATTGCGGCGGGCAAGATCAGTGATCCGGTCGCGGCGGCCAGCGCTTTTGTCAGCGGTCTTGGAACCGGCAAAGCTGCTGCAGCCCAGACATCCGAAACCAACACATCTGACGCCGAATAAGACCGGCACGGCGGCTGTGTGCGCACAGCCGCCAAAGGCCCCATGCCCTGCCTGCCGTACTGCGGTAACCAGGGCATGGGGCGCGGCACGCCAATGCGGCTAACCGTCCGCAGCCGGGCCTTTTGCAACGGTCTCGCGGCCTTTTGCAATCTTTTTGGCTCTGCGTGCCTGGCGAATACTTTTTCCGCGGGCCTGTTGATCCATCTGGATCAGTTCGAATGCGGCCTCTGTCCGTCCCTCTGCCGCAAGCACAACCGCGCGCATTTCCTGAAATACCGGATCATTAAACATCTTATAGGCTTTCCGGCATAGCGAAATGGCCGAAGCGTAATGCTTTCGCATTGTAAGGCTTTGGATAAGTGTTTTATAGTATTTGGGGGATTTTTTACGTTTCCGGGCCAGCACGGAAAATTCTTCCCGTGTCAGAGTGGACGCGATTGCCTTTCGTGAAATATCGGCGAGAATGCGAATTTCCTGTAATGTTGAAGGAACACCGTGCCCAATAAACGGAACAGGAAGCAGGATACGATTTTCTTCTGGAAACCGCAGCGCATGATTTGCGTCAAGCTTGAAAAACGGATCATAAACCACATAGACCTTGCTGGCGTGAACGGCTTCCAATGCAGCATCGCCAAAGGGTAAATCCCAGTTTTCTTTGCTTGGCCTTTCATAACGATCTTCCCACGGCACTTTCCTTTTATCGAGTGTGCTTTGTGGATTGAACGCCAGAACAATACAGCCAGGCGAAAGCGATGCAAAGGCCGCCGCTCCAAACCCGCCCATGGACCCGCCTGTAAGCACAACACTATCAAAAAGCTTGAAGAACCCTCGGGTTTTCAGGTCAGTCAAAGCCTGATGCAGTGCTGCGTCACGAAACCAGATGCTTTTATGCGCCACCACCCCCAATACGGAATGGCCCTCTTTCAGGAAAAAATGACTGCTCCATGGCAGGCGGTTTTTGTCACCCCTTACAGACAGGCCGGCGTGTTCAAACGAAACAATCAAACACCGTCCCGCAGGAATATACTGGACACGGTGGAGCGGCAGATCAATGGAAAAACCTGCTTCCAGATCAAAAGGTTTTTCGTCATTTTCTTTCGTAATCATGATAACAATCTTATTTTATTTCATTTTCAACAGTCAGGCATCAAGTACCCTGCTTGCATCACTGGGGGCCGTCAAGCAGTTTCAGGTGTTTTTGGCAGTCGCTTACACAAGGCAGTAAAGGTTAAACTTGTTTTTTACTTCGTGCCGGTCAGTATTGCAGCATCTGACGCAGGTGCCCCTGACACAGGCCTGCCAGGATGCTGCCCAACACATCGGCTGACAGGGCCACGGGCGCATCAGGGTCGTCGGCGATCAGGCCGGCGGCGACGCCCCGCGCCATATCCTGTTTCAGCAAATCGCGGTCTTCCTCGTCCAGAAATGCCGCCATCTGCGCCATGTCATTTTGCTGCGCGTCCAACACACGCTGGCGGTCTTGCGTGCCAAACATAATCATCTTGTGGCTGCCTGTGGCCAGCCGGCTTTCCAAGGCGTCCAGTTCAATGCCCAGATGATGGCGGTCAAGCCGCGTCGGGGTATGGTCAAGCTGTGCCAACCGGTCAAAGCAAAGCTTGCGCAACAAATACCCCACTTGGGTGACGGCAGAGTTGTCATGCACTTTCGCGTCAATCAAGGGGTCCGACAGCCCGACGCCGACAAACCCGAAGACCTTTTCCAGATAGCGCGGGTATGCCTGTTTGGAAAAATAGACCACCCGCACCCGCTCGGGGCCAAGGATGCTGTGCCACTGCCGCACATCCTGCAAAAAAGGGACCTTGTGGACATCCCGGCCAAGCCGCTGACCTGCGGCCCGGACCCGGTCGGTCCGCCCGTTTTTCAAAGACTGGTTCAACATTGAATCCAGATACTCATCCGGGCGCCGGAACGCATAGATCACCGAAACATCCTCGACGCGGTCTGCAATCAGATCCAGCAGGGCGCGCTTTTCCGAAGGCGGTGCGGAGGTGATCAGTTCGGTCGAGATCACCACGGTTTGTGCCGGGGCCTCGCTGACCTCTCGTGCCAGAGCCCGCTTCAGTTTTGCACCTTTTGCGGGCAGGACCTGCTGGGCGCGGACGGCGTGGCAGAAAGGGTGATGCGCCAGTGACGCCGGATCAGAAGAGCCTGTGTTCAGACGGCGGCCGCTTTTGGGGTACAGCACACCCAGATGCGCCAGCATGTGATCCGCATTGCGGCCGAGAATTGTCTGTACCGTGCTGGTCGCCGTTTTGTAGGCACCGGCGTGCAAAATGACTTTCTTCGAAACGCTGTCGGTCACAAGAAACCTCTTTTGAACACGCCTTGCCCTGATAGCCCGGACATATCAGAGGGTCAATCTTGGCACCCTGCGTCAGCAGGCAGGGTTGGCCCCCTGCCTTGGCCTGCTGCCTTGGCCTGCTGCGGGACGCACGCGCCGGTGCATTGCAGACCCGGGCGGTTCTCACTAGTCTGGGGCCACGATTTTCCACCAAAGGCAGAATATGGCACGTCTGATCCTCCACATCGGCACGCACAAGACGGCCACCACCTCTATTCAGCGCTTTTTTGCCCAGAACCGTGCCACGCTCGCCACCCGGGGCGTGTTCTATCCGGGCTATGATCTGATCGGCAAAAAGCCGCATTATGCCCATCTGGGCATGGTCAATGCGCTGTCGGGCACCCACAAAAGCTATAGCGCCGAAGACGCGCGGCGGTTTTTTGCCAAGGTGCGCGAACGGATGGATGATTACGACACCACCGTGATCAGCGCCGAGCCGTTCTACCGCCACATCCTTGGCGATGCCCCTGGCAGTGCGCCAGACGCCTATTGGCCGGCGCGCGCGGGCTATATCGAGCAGATCCACGATCTATTGGGCGATGCCCAGATTGCCGTCGTGTTCCGCCGTCAGGCCGATTATGCGCAATCGCTGTACCAGGAACACATCAAGGTCACCCGCTACAGCAAACCCTTCCGCGATTTCCTGTCGGATTTCTGGTTTCATTTCGCCTTTCTGGATCAGGCACGGGCCTGGAACCGGGTGTTTCCCGGCCTGCGCGCGATGAGCTTTGAAAAGCTGGTGGCCAGCGGCGATCCGGTCCAGGAATTTGCCCGCCTGCTGGATCTGCCCTGCGAGGATCTGCCCCCCGCCGAGCGTCACAATGAGGCCATGCCGGTGGATATGGTCATCTTCAAGCGGCTGTTGCAGCAAGCCAACGCCGCCGCCGCCAACGCCGACAGCGACAGCCGAGCCCGCGTCGAGGCGCTGACCGAAACGCTTGGACCTGCGCTGTTTGACGCGCTGGAGCCGCGGTCGTTCTTTCGCTCGTACAGTGCGCGCAACCAGTTTCAGGCCAGCTTTGATGCGGACAACGAGGCACTGAAGGTGTTTCTGGTGCATCCCTATGCGGCCGGCGAGCCGAGCTTTCCCAAGGCCTTCAAGACCGGCAACCAGTTTGGCGATACGCTGCACGCGCGGGTGGCGCAGGCGATGCTGGACCGCGCCCTTGCGGCCCCGTCGCCCACAATATCTGCCGCAGCCATCCCCGTCTCTGGCATTCCTGCTTTCGGCAGTGCCGGTACTAGCCCGGTCTATGATCAGGCCCATAGCCCGGCCTTGGGCCTGACCCCGACAGTTGTCGCCGGCAGGACCGTGCTGGAAACCCCGGCCCAGTTTTCCGTGTTCGGGGATTCACACGCGCGGTTTTTCTTTTCCTCGAAAGACTGTCCGATGATGCGCTGCGGCTTCAGCGGACGCAGGGTAAAGGTCAGCGGAGAAGGCATCCCGGCCGCGTCCGTCGCGGGGTTTCGTCCCAAGACATCCACCTTGCAGACCAAGGACATCATTCTGGCCGCCTTGCCCGACACCCGGCATCTGTGTCTGGCCTTCGGGCAGGTCGATCTGGAACTGGGCTATTATTTCCGCAAGACCATCCGGCAGGATCAGGCCCTGACACCCGCCAGTTTCGTGGTCTGGCTGCTGGAGGTGTATGAGGCCTTCGTGCGGGGACTGGAGTTTGATCCGCAGGCCATCACTCTGAAAGGGGCCAATCTGACCGTCCTGCGTGAGCGGTCTTTCGCGCTGCGCTATGTGTCGCGCATCGTGTCAAAGGATGTGGCAGACCCGCAAGCCGCCCATGCCACACTGGAGCCGCTGATCATGACCGAAACCCAGCAAAACGCCATGACGCTGGCCTTCAACGCCGGGCTGCAACAGATCTGCGCCCGGCATGGCATGGGGTATTTTGACCTGAACGCGGCTTTGGCAGACCCCGCAAATCCCAGCCCGGTGCTGGCCGATCAGCACCGGCCCGCCGCCTTTGACCATCATCTTGCCGATACGCTGGCCGTGCGTGCCCTGCATGTTCAGGGTTTGCTGGAAAGTTTTGGCGCCGATCCCGCCGCTTATCGCATCTGACCCGGAAAAGGACCGCCCGCCTGGCCGCCTGGCCAGGCGGCCTTTGTGACCTGCGGGGGTGACAAAGGCTTTGACACGCGGTAGGCGACAGCCAAGGCCAGAACGGCCCTGATTGGTTGCCGGCGCCGTCCTGGCGGGGAACGAGGGCAAACCACAGGCCGCATAAAGACTGGCTTGGCAAAGAGAACGTACAAAGACAACCAATGCAGAGGCACCATCCATGAAAATCGCCATTGCGGGACTTGGCTATGTGGGGCTGTCAAATGCCGTCTTGCTGGCCCAGAAATACACCGTGGTCGCACTGGACGTCGATCTGGCCCGGATCGAGATGATCAATGCCCGCCGGGCCCCGATCGCCGACCCCGAGATTGAACGCTACCTTGCCGACGTGCCGCTGGACCTGACCGCCACCGCCAGCAAGCAAGAGGCCTACCAAGGGGCCGATTTTGTCATCGTGGCCACCCCCACCAATTATGACACCGCCACCAACCACTTTGACACCCGGTCGGTTGAGGCGGTGATTGCCGATGTGCTGGCGCTGAACCCTCAGGCGCTGATCGTGATCAAATCCACCATTCCGGTCGGCTTTGTCGAACGGATCCGGGCGCAGACCGGCAGCACGTCCATCGTGTTTTCCCCCGAATTTCTGCGCGAGGGCCGGGCGCTTTACGACAATCTCTACCCGTCCCGCATCGTGGTCGGCGACAGATCCCCGCGTGCCGAGGCCTTTGCCGCCCTGCTGCAAAGCTGCGCGCTGCGCCCCGATGTGCCGCTGCTGTTCACCGGGCCCGGCGAGGCCGAGGCAATCAAGCTGTTTGCCAACACCTACCTTGCCATGCGGGTGGCCTTTTTCAACGAGCTTGACAGCTATGCGCTCAGCTATGGTCTGGACAGCCGTGACATCATCGGCGGTGTCAGCCTCGACCCGCGGGTGGGGGCGCATTACAACAACCCGTCCTTCGGCTATGGCGGCTATTGCCTGCCAAAAGACACCCGGCAGTTGCTGGCGAATTATTCCGAAGTACCGCAAAACCTGATCCGGGCCATTGTCGATGCCAATGCCACCCGCAAGGATTTCATCACCGAGCAGATTCTGGCCCGCAAGCCCCGCCACGTCGGCATCTATCGTTTGACGATGAAAGCCATGTCTGACAATTTCCGGGACAGTTCCATTCAGGGCATCATGAAACGGATCAAAGCCAAAGGCATCGCTGTCACCGTCTACGAGCCACAACTGAAAGAGCCGCATTTCTTTCATTCCCCGGTCGAGACAGATCTGGCGCGGTTCAAGGCCGAGGCCGATGTCATCGTGGCCAACCGCTTTACAGACGAACTTGCCGATGTTGAACATAAAGTCTTCACCCGTGATTTGTTTGGGGCGGACTAAAGCCGGGTGCGCCCGCTGATGTCCCTTCCGTTCCAGTGTAGTTTTTTGCCCCCATTTGTAGCCCCCGTGTTTTCTGGCCCCGTGTTTTCTGGCCCCCAGTTTCTGCCCCCGTTCTGCCCCCCAGTTTCTGCCCCCCAGTTTCTGCCCCCCAGTTTCTGCCCCGGAGAGTCGCATGAACCCGCCTGCTAATTCCTCTGACACGCCCTCTGCGACTGCTTCTGCGCCCTCCTCTGCCACAGCCTCTGTGCCTTCCCGCTTTTTGCAGCGCATCGCGGCCTATCCCGAAGCGGTGCAAGAGGCCCTGCGCGCCGAAGTGACAGAGGTCCGTCTGGCCGATTACCTGCGGGTGCTGCATGACAGCCCGCTGGACCGCAGCGCACTGACCCCCGGCGGCAATCCCATTCTGGGCGATACCATGCTGTCGCGGCTGATGACGTCAAAGCGGTTTGTCGCCCGGGCGCGGCAGTTTGAAAAGCTGCTGATGGGGTCTGATCCTGCCGCCCAGCCTGTGCTGGCCGATTATATCACCGGCATGATTGCCCCGCTGGCCGATCCGGATATGCCATACGGCTACAAGCTGGCAGAAGCGGTCAATGCCGAAGATCTGGGCGGGGCCAGGGCGTCGCTGGCGGTGTTGCTGGACCTGATCGGCCTCTACCGTCAGGTGGCGCAGGCTGAAGGCCCGGTGGCGCTGCTGCTGGCACGGCTGATGCGGCAGGCCGCCCAGACCGGACAGACCGAAGTGCTGAACAGCACATTGGCCGCCCTTGGCCAGTCGCTGGTCTTTCGCGCCCAGACGGCAGAGCCTGCCGAGATCGCCCCTGCGGTCTCGCGCGAGATGGCGGTGGCGTTCTTGCGCCATGTGCTGCGCCAGCGGTTTGACGGCCCGCCTGCGCTGGAGCCTGCCGATACCGCCTGCTTGCGGGCTATCCAGCACATGCACGCGCTGCAGTCCCCCACAACCCTGCACCCGCCGCTGCCGCTTGATCTGGTGCTGACCGGCGCGGCCACCCCCCGTGACGAGGCGCGCTGGAGCGCCGCCCAGAACGCCGGGCTGATCCGCAGCCTGTATACAGCGCCCCCGGATGCCGGGGCTGCCAAAAGCGACGCGGATAAAAGTGAACCGGGCCAAGGCGACCCGCACGGGGTGCTGACCCTGCAAGCCGCGATGCAGATGTCCCCGATCGCCCTTGCCTGGCTTGGCACTGTGGGCCTGCCCGGCGGCAGCCTGCAGATCGAGGCCCGGCGCCAGAAAGAAGCCACCGGTTGGGCCCGTCAGATCGTGGGCTATCTGGACGATGACGAAGACGCGCTGGATGTGGTGGGGCGCTATGACCGCATCCCCACTGGCCCCAATACGTCTGATGGCGCCACCGGTCCGCATATCGTGCTGGCAGCGCCCCCTGCAGGGGCTGCCGCCAAAGGCCGCCGCGCGCCACCCGCGCTGCAAGACAGCTATGCGCTGGTGCTGCGGATGGATGCAAAGGCATCTCCTAATTATATCAATATTGACTGCTGCACCGTGTTTGACAGTCTTGACGCCCTGACGGCGGCCTGCGCCCATGCGCCCGCACGGCTGCGCAAGAAGCCGGTGGTGATCCTCGGCGCGGCAAGCCCGGCAAAGCCCGGCCACATCATCGATTCCGTAGCCAAATTCTGGGCCTACGGCGGGCGCTACATCACCACCAACATTCTGCTGGAGTATGAAGGGGACACCAGCAAAATCGCGGTTTCGCTGCCCGATCAGGACAAACTGGTGCGTCTGGCGGCGGCGGCGGCGACCACGCTGCCACTGGACGCGATCTTGCGCGATCCGGCCGGCATTGCCCGGCAACTGGCGTCAGGCGTGCTGGTGCAAAGTGACGGGTTCGGCCTGTGCTATCACAGCAACGCACCGGTCGGAGAAGAGGTTCTCAGCCGCCTGCAACGCGATCTGGGCGCGCGCGTGCTGGGGCCTGCCGACCATGAACGCCTGTTTCTGGTGGGTACCCCGGATCATGTCTGTCTGGCCCCGCATGACGTGGTCCACAACTGGCCGGTGGAACATCTGCTGTCAGACATCTTGCAAAAGCATCAGCGCCTGCGCCTGCGCCTGACCGCCTTCCCCACGGCACCCGACCTGCAAAGTGCCCGCAACATCCTGGAACACCTGGATCTGCGCGCGTCAGAGACGCTTAATCTGGCCGCCTTGCTGGATGATTTCCTGGTCGCCCTGTCGCAGCAGCCTGCGATGGTGCTGGAGCTTGGCACCGCCGCCAGCCTGACCCTGCTGCAACTGGCGCGTCACACCGCAAGCTCTGACAAGGTGGCGATGAACCTGGCCGCTTATGGCCAGGAGCTGTGCCTGAATGATCTTGATCTGATCATTCCGCTGTTTGAATTTCTTGCCTGCGCGCTCAGCCCTGCGTCCTTGCAGGCCACGCTGTCTTTTGCGGCAATGGCGCGGATGAACAACCGCAAATATCTGTCACGCATTGCAGAATCCATCCGCCGCTATGGCGACGAGGCACTGGTGGTGCAGTTCCTGGCCGCGGTAAAGCGCAGCGATCCCGAGGCACTGAAGGAAAACAGCTTTGCGCGCAATTTCCAGTTGGTGCTCGACTCGCCCCGGCTGGAGGTGATGAAAACCCTGCTGGGGCGCGACACCCTGCGCCATATCCGGGCCACCATCGGCTTCAGGCACCGCTTCAAGGATGCGGTGCTGGCCGCAGACCGCCGCGCGATGCAGGCGCTGGTGACAGATCCTGTCGCCGATTTCACCCCCTGGATGGACGGGCTGCGCGCGCAAAGCAACGAATTGCGCGCCCTGCGGCTGGACAATTTCGCCGTGCCGGGGATCAGCGGCCTGCACCGGCGCAAGCTGGCGGCGGCGATCTTTGCCGACAAGGCCACGCTGGCGAGGTTTGCCGCCCAGTCGTTTCTGGCCAGCGACAGCGATCTGGATGTGATCTCGCAGCATATCCTGGGCAATGGCGCTCCGCTGAACGCGATGCTTGCGCGCAAATGCGCGCAGACCGGGATCGCGGCACTGCACATCGAAGGTGACAGCACGGCAGCCGTGTTCGCCAATGCCGCCCGCGATCTGGCACAAACGCCGCACGATGGCCCACAAGATGGCCCACAGGATGGCCCACTGGTTTCCGTGATCATCTCGGCCTTCAATCCTGACATCGAACTGCTGGAGTTGTCGCTGCGGTCGGTTCTGGCGCAAAGTCACCAGCAGGTAGAGATTTTCGTGGTGGATGACGCCAGCACGCTGGCCTCGTCGCAGGCCATTCAGGCTTTGCTGAAAAACTTTCCCAACGTCGATTACACCCGGCTTGACGTGAACTGCGGCCCCTACATAGGGCGCAACCTTGCCATCGCCAAAGCCCGTGGCACGTTCATAGCCATTCAGGATGCCGATGACTGGTCGCACCCGGCCCGCTTTGCCAGCCAGATTGCGGCCTTTGCGGCCACGCCAGAACTGCGCCTGGTGACCACCCAGCATATCCGCATCGACCGCTTTGGCGGCGTGCAGATGGAGGCCGGCTTTACCGTCTGCGGCGATGGCCCGATGACCTCGATGTTCCGCCGCGAGGTGTTCGACGAAATTGGCAGCTTTGCCAAGATCCGCTCTCGCGGAGATGTCGAAATGCGCGAGCGGCTGCGGGGCTATTACGGCAATCACGCCATCTGCGAGCTGGAGATGCCGGGCATGCTGTGCTTTGCCGATTCCGCCACCCTGTCGCAAAAAACCAAAAGCGAGGCCGCAGAATACCTTCAGTTGTTCCGCAGCAACATCAGCCAGCGCCGGTCGCTTGCAAACCTGCGGCGCGACGGTCTGCCGCTGCGTGGTACCTATGATTTGCTGGTCCCGATGCCGTTGCGCCCTGTTCTTGACGGGTTGGCCGGTCTTGAAGGATTGGCTGGGGCGGTCCCTGATGCGGTGGACGCCCCCGCGACCAAGGAGGCTGGACAATGAACGCCGCAACACAGAACGCCGGATCCCTGAATTACGGCAAGGTCGACATCTCGCTGACGTCGATCAGCTCGCGCATGGAGACGGTCGGGCGTACGCTGCGCTCGTTGCTGGCGCAAGATTACCCCGATCTGCAAGTGCATCTGCATCTGTCGCCGGAACCCTATCTGCTGGACAAGGGCGTGCCGGTGCTGCCCGAAGATCTGGCACAGTTGCAGCGCGAGTCCGGTGGACGCCTGAAGATCTATTCGTGCCGCAACACCGGGCCTTACCGCAAGCTGCTGCCGTACCTGCGGCGCAACTGGGGCCAGTCCAAACTGGTGGCAACGGCGGATGATGACACGATCTATCCGGCCAACTGGCTGCGCACGCTGATTTCGGCCTATGATCAGTATGGCTGCATCATCGGCTACCGTGGCCACCGGATGCGGGTCTCGGGCAGCACGCTTGCGCCGTACCGGTCGTGGATGGGCGGGTCGATCGAGGAAAACCCCAGCCGGCTGATCCTGCCCACCGGCAAGGATGGCATCTTGTATGACACGGCCTTTTTCCCGGTCAACGTGCTGAACATCGAAGATGCCATGCAGATGGCACCGACGGCGGATGATCTGTGGTTTCGCTGGAATCTGGCTCTGAACGGCATCCAGACCTATCTGATCAACATGGATTACCGGGCCGACACCTTCACCGAAACCGATTATGACACCAGCCTCTATCTGAACTTCAACCGGGGCGGCAGCAACGATGTGGCCATTGCCGCGTTGGAGAAATATTTCCAGAACGGCTTCCGCTTCAGCGTAACCGGGGTGGTCGTGTAACTTGGGGTCCGGGGGTGCCTCGGCAGAGGCCGCCCCCTATCCGGCCCGCTTTTCCAGCCAGCCGAGGAACGCCTTGTCGGGGCTGCGCAATTTGGGGCGGCCTGACCGGTGCCACATGGCGCGCCATTCGGCTTCAAGGGCATAGATATCCCAGCCGCGCGCCATGTCGCGGGCGCGTTCCAGCGTGGTTTCCGCCAGCGGGCCAAGGGTGGTCTGCGGCAGGGGGGCTGGTTGATCCGGCTCCAGCACCGCCGTGCGGGGCGTCACCCACAAAAGATCGGCCTCATCCAGCCGCAGCGCATAGTCGGGGATATTGCCGGTCTCGATCACATCGCGCAGCATGGCGCGGAAGACCCGGCGCGGGCTGGCCGAGCCGGTCTTCTTTTGCAACAGCTCCAGCGAGATCCTCCATTCGGGCTGGCGGCCACAATGTTTGCGCGCCAGTTCATACAAACGGCGCTCCAGCGGGCGGCGCAGGCCGAAATAATCACGGCTCAGCGTCAGCACCGATTTCGCCATGATCGCCGCATACAGCCATTCCGACAGCGTGACCCGCACCTGCACCATGCGCCCGCCGCGCGTCTTGCGCACGATCTCCCAGGACTCGATCAGGCCAAAACCCCGGGTGATCTCCAGATCACCCTGCACCAGATTGGTGGTGATGCGGGTGCCGGCCAGCCGCTCAAAAGCGTCACGCAGGCGCCGGTAGGCATCGCCCGAGGTTTCGCGGTTGGTGGCAATCAGCAGGTCGTGCGCGCACAGATGCAGCGTCCGCGCCACGGCCCGGCCCGCATTCAGCGCCGCCATAAGCTGGCTGGTGCAATAGATCAGAATGTCTTTGTCATGCAGCGTCGCCCGCCCCTTCACGGACGGCGTGACCTCGATCTCGGTGCCAGTGTGACGGTAGCGCAGCACCTGCAAATCGGGCCGGGTCGCCAGAGAGAACAAGGGATGCTCCATGCTGGCCAGATCGTCTTTGGGCACGGTATCGAAGATATCACAGGAAAAAAAGTCAGGCTGCGCATCAGCAGCCTGTCCTGCCGGCACCCCAAAGGGAAGCCCCAAAGAAAGCGAAGTCGCCATGGTCGTCTGCCTGCCTGCTCGTGTCGCGTCTGCAAGGGCGGTGCGCGGATTTTCCCGCTGTCACCGCCGCTTCGCGATTCGTGGTTTCATTGACACCCAGCCTAAAGTTATCCACAGGACCCGTCCAGCAGACACTGTCGCCAAGATGAAACCTGTCGGGGGTTCAGAGTCGCAGCTTCGGGGGTTCAGAGTCGGTGCATCGTGGTTTCAGAGTCGCACAGGTTTTGCGGCCTTCCCCTAACCCCTTGATCAATCAATCGTACCAGACAAAATAAAAGCAGAGCACCCGCCCGTAACTACTATGATAACATCCTATTAACACAGCAAAGACCGACGCGGCTTGCAACGGACCGGCGGATGGCAGGATTTGGTCTGATGCAGAGACCAGGAAAGCCTGTGAATATGCGGGTAAACCTGATAAATATCACTATTCAGTACAATATTGCTATTTTTTGATGATCTTTTACAGTTTGATGATATACCTGCATAAACCCTGCGTGAGATACCCATGCCCGCCATTCCAGCCCCTGCAGCCCTCGCCCTGCCCGATCTGACCGCCTTTGCCGAGGCGATGACTAGGGCGATGACCGGAGCGAAGAGCGGGCCTGCTCTGCT
>JANNNF010000096.1:0-3504 GCA_031398405.1 Rhodobacterales bacterium
ACCCTTGCCGCCATGTCCCAGCGTGAGACACACCTGATTTGCGGCATGCTGAACACCAAGGATGTTGCGGGCTACATGGCCCCGCTGGCGCAAGTGGTCACACGGCTGCATGCGGTGTCGATCCCCGGTGAAAAGAATACCCTCCCCGCAGAGGTGACCCGGGACGCGGCCCGCAGCGTCGGGATTGACGCCCAGTCAGCAGATTCGGTGGCCGAAGCATTGGCCGACATCGCAGCAACATCACCCCATGCGCGGGTCCTCATCTGTGGATCGCTGTATCTGGCAGGGTCGGTCTTGCGCGAAAACGGGTAAAGGGGGCCTCGGCCCCCCTCTTGGCTGACGCCAATTCACCCCCCGATGATATTTGGGCCAAAGTGAATTCGGGGCGGCCATTACAGCGCCATAGTTCTGGTGTGGCTTTGCAGGGCCGATTGGTGGACCTTGTCATGATGCCTTTTACTCCCGTCTCTCTGCCACCGGTTGCTTTGCTGGTTGATGGTGAGAATATGTCTAAAGACTTCGCCGAGGCTTTGCTGCGGGAGGCTGAAACTTTTGGTATCCCGACTGTGCGCCGGGTCTATGGCAAATCCGAACACATTATGGGGTGGGAAGATTTCGGTTTCCGTCTTGTTCCAACCCGCCCCGGCAAGAACGCGGCAGATATGCTGCTGTGTGTGGAGGCAATGAGCCTTGCGCTGAAACAGCAGTTTCAGACCCTGCTCATCGCGTCATCCGACCGCGATTTCAGTTATGTGGCGGAACATCTGCGGGAATTGGGGCATCATGTGGTGGGGATGGGGGAGAAGAAGGCACCGCAGGCGTTTCGGAAATCGTGCACTGGGTTTGTCGAGATGCCTACTTCGTCGCCGATCCATGAAATACCAGTAGAGGCAAAAAAAGCCCCTTCCGCTGTAAACAAATCAAAAGCATGGATCGTTAAAAAGATTAAGGCTGTAATCAAAGAAAGTTCTGATATTGAAGGCTGGGCGACCATTCAATCCATGGGGCAACTCCTATCGAGCAAGCACGGCATTGACCTGAAGGACACCGGAAAGGATCGGTGGAGGCCGTTTCTGGAATGCTACGCGGCTGATTTCGAATGTGGTCCGAAGGGACCAAATGCACGTGTCCGGCTCAAACCCTAACGCACACCATACCGCGCCATGAACATCGCCACGGCGCTGTCGATGATCCGCGTTCGGTCCGCGGTGGTGCAACTGTCGGCCATGCCAAAGATCATGCGTTCATGCAGATCGGCCTTGCACAGTTGGATGAACTGATCCGCCGCCAGCGTCACATCGTCGATCGCCAGCTCGCCTCGCGCGATGGAACAGCGCAGGTGTTCGGACAACCTTTCACGGATGAGCAGAGGGCCGGATTGGTAAAACTCCTGCCCCAAGCCCGGAAAACGGTCGCTTTCGGCCACGCAGATGCGGAACACCCGCTGGCCGAAATCCGACAGCACAAACCCCGTGATGCGGGTTGCAGCCTCGGTCAATACCTGCGCCACCGGGGCGGAGGTGTCGATCACCGCTTCGGCCTCGTCCGCCTGACGGCGACATTCCAGTTGCGCCACAGCCATGAAGAGCAGGCGCTTGTCAGGGAAATAAGAATAAAGGGTGGCCTTGCTGACTCCTGCCTCTCGCGCGATGTCATCAACCGAAGCACCATCAAAGCCATCACGCAGAAACACCGTCCGCGCACCTTCCAGCACCTGATCGTATTTGCGCCCCTTGCGGGTCTCGGTTTGCACAGCAGTGATCATGATGTCCCCTTTGGACAACCATAGATCATCTGTCGCGCGCACGGCAAGCCACCGCACTACTTGTCAGTTTTTTGGCGCACAGACTGTAGTTTGCGCCGCATCGCAGCCTTTTGTGGACGTGGTCACATCGTCGGGGAAGGTCAAGTTCGGCAGATTGATATCGACCGAAAACGCGGCGGCAGGGCCTGTCGCCAGCAGAAAGGCAACCAAGACGGCGGGAAGGAATTTCATGGGACGGCTCCATATCTGAACTGTTTCGTTCAGACCAAACTGAACCGTATCGTTCAGTTTGGCAAGTGGAAAAATGAACTGTTCGGTTCAGTTTTCTGCCGACCCTTGCCGTTGTGGTTGCATCTGCTAGGTTAGAATGGTTCCAAACTGCAGGCCCCATCCCATGTTGTCCTCCCTTAACCGTCGCCGCTTTGCCGATTTGTCGGAACAAGAGGTTCTGGCACTTGCCATCTCGTCTGAAGAAGACGACGCCCGGATCTACCGCATCTATGCCGATAAATTGCGCGGCGATTATGCAGCGACAGCGGCGGTGTTCACCGTTATGGCCGTTGAGGAAGACAGCCACCGCAAGCGCCTGATCGACCTGCACCGTGCCCGTTTTGGCGACATGATTCCGCTGATCCGGCGCGAACATGTGGCGGGGTTCTACGCACGCCGCCCGGTGTGGCTGGCTCCGAACCTCAGCCTTCAGACCATCCGGGGTGAGGCGCAGGCCATGGAACACGCGGCCCGCGCCTTTTATGAACGCGCCGCCGCCCGCACCACCGATGCCGCCACACGCCGTCTGCTGGGTGATCTTGCGCAGGCCGAAGCCGGGCATGAAGCCCGCGCCGATGGCCTTCAGGCCGCCCTGCCCGCAGATGCCCGCGACACAGAGGACAGTACCGCCAAACGCCAGTTCATTCTGACGTGGGTGCAGCCGGGGTTGGCGGGGTTGATGGACGGGTCGGTTTCCACCCTTGCGCCGATATTCGCCACCGCCTTTGCCACACAGAATACCCACACCACCCTGCTGGTCGGGCTGGCCGCATCTGTCGGTGCGGGTATTTCGATGGGGTTCACCGAGGCTGCCCATGACGACGGCGTGTTGTCAGGCCGGGGAAGCCCGTGGAAGCGCGGGCTGGCGAGTGGCATGATGACCATGGTGGGCGGGCTGGGCCACGCCCTGCCCTACCTGATCGCCGATTTCTGGACAGCCACCACAATTGCAATGGTGGTGGTGTTTGTCGAGTTGTGGGCGATTGCGTGGATCCAGAACCGCTACATGGAAACTCCGTTCCTGCGCGCGGCCTTGCAGGTGGTGGTGGGCGGTGGTCTGGTGTTCGCGGCAGGCGCGCTGATCGGGGGCGGATAACCACGCAGGCGGGATGCGCGGGATACGTGTGCCGCAAAAATCGCGACAGTTGGCAGCGGCTGCCTTGCCCCTTCCAGTCAGGCATGACACCAAAGCCCATGCTGCCAATCTTGCTAAAAACCCTGCCGTTCTTTGCCGTCATCGGCCTTGGCTTTTGGGCTGGGCGGGTGCGGTTTTTCACGCCCGAGGCCACGGCCTATCTGACCAAGTTCGTATTCTACTTCCCCTTGTCGGCCATGGTTTTTGGCTTTGCAGCCAACCTGTCATTGGGCGTGGTGTTCTGTTGGCCTTTTGTCTGGGCTTACCTATCTGCCTATACCCTGATCTGGGGCATTGTGGCCGGTGTGGCGCTGGTACGGGGCAGCTGCGCGCA
>JANNNF010000329.1:0-4896 GCA_031398405.1 Rhodobacterales bacterium
GCCCATCCAAAATCTGATCATTCCGCAAAGCACACAGCGCCGGATTGCTCAGATCAATGGCGGTCAGATCCGCCAGCATCCCCACCGCAATCGCCCCGGACTTCCGCCCCAATGCTTGCGCCCCCCCGTTGGCGGCCCCCAGATAGATTGCAGCGCCAACTGATCCTTCGCCCGATACCATCACGTTCCGCGAAATATCCCGCAACCGCTGGCTATACTCCAACGTCCGCAGCTCCTCGGTCAAAGAAATCCGCACGTTGCTGTCCGACCCAATCCCAAACGCCCCCCCAGCCGCCAACCACCCCGGCCCGTTGAATGGCCCATCGCCCAAATTGGCCTCAGTAATCGGGCAAAGGCCCGCCACAGCCCCCGACCGCGCCAACCCTGCAGTCTCGGCTTCGGTCATATGGGTCGCATGAATAGCGCACCAATCCGCGCCAATCGGCGTATTCGCCAACAACCATTCCACCGGACGCGCGCCCAGCCAGGCCGAGATATCCGCGACTTCTTTCGGCTGCTCTGCCACATGAATATGCACAGGGCCCCCCGCCGCAATCGGCACAGCCCGCAGCAAATCGTTAGGATTGGTTGCCCTCAAAGAATGTGGGGCAATCCCTACCTGCGTATCGCCAGGCAAAGCCCGTGCCGCCAAACGCACCGCCTCAACCAACTTTGCAAACCGATCAACATCATTGCCAAACCGCAACTGCCCCGCGGCCAGCGGCTGCTCGCCCGCCCCGCCGTAAGTATACAGCACCGGCAGATGCGTCAGCCCGATTCCCGTCTGATCCGCCGCCGCAAAGATCCGCGCCGACAATTCGGCAATATTCGCATACACCGCCCCCCCCGGCTGATGATGCACATAGTGGAACTCGCCGACCGAGGCATACCCCGCTTCCTGCATCTCCATGAACACCAGCGCCGCAATCGCCTCCATCTGCTCTGGCGTCAGACGGTCCAGAAACCGATACATCAAATCGCGCCAGGTCCAGAAACTGTCGCGCCCGGCGATGCGATGCTCGGTCATCCCCGCCATGGCCCGCTGAAACGCATGGCTGTGCAGGTTCGCCAGTGCCGGCAGCAGCGCTGAGACCCGCACATCCCCCGCCTCCGCCTTCGCCCCAACTGTGATCGCACTGATATGCCCCTCTGCCATAGTGATCCTGACATTCTCGGCCCAACCTTGGGGCAGCAACGCGCGGGTGGCAAAAATCACAATAGCGACTCCTTATGTGTAGACATAATAAACATACTCGCATAAACAGCGTTCAGGCAATAGCTTTTGACGAGGCATCCCGTGCATCCTTCCGCGATCACCTTGGTTGGCCTGCAAGCCGTCACTATGTTGACATCCGGGCAGGGAAAATCAGACCCCTATGGCCTGATCTTTGACGCCGCTCTGGTGCTGTCCGAGGGCCGAATCGCATGGGTCGGCCCGCGCGCCGACCTGCCCATCCAACACGGCCACCTGACGCAAAAAGACATGGGCGGGCGATTGGTAACTCCGGCCCTGATCGACTGCCACACCCATGTCGTCCACGGCGGCAATCGCGCCGCCGAGTTTGAGATGCGGCTGCAAGGGGCCAGTTACGAAGAGGTCGCCCGCGCAGGCGGCGGCATAATTTCTACCGTCAAGGCAACCCGCACCGCGTCACAAGCCGATCTGGTAGCGCATGCTCTGCCGTTTGTTGACGCCATGCTCGCCGAGGGTGTGGCGGTGATCGAAATCAAGTCAGGCTACGGCCTCAACCAAGACACCGAACTGCGCATGCTGCGTGCCGCCCGTGAAATTGCCACCCTGCGCAAGATCACCGTAAAGACCAGCTTTCTCGCCGCACATGCCATCCCACCCGAATACAAAGACCGCGCAGACGCCTATATCGACGAAGTCGCCATCCCCGCCCTGCACGCCGCCCATGCGGAAGGCTTGGTCGATGCCGTGGATGGTTTCTGCGAAGGCATCGCCTTTTCTCCCGCCCAAATCGAACGGCTGTTCACAATCGCCCAACGTCTAAACATCCCTGTGAAACTTCACGCAGAACAACTCTCCAACCTCGGTGGTGCAGCCCTCGCTGCCCGCTTCAACGCCATCTCTGCCGACCATCTGGAATACCTCGACGAGCCGGGCGTTGCCGCAATGGCCGCCGCAGGCACCGTCGCCGTCATTCTGCCCGGCGCGTTCTACACCCTGCGCGAAACCCAAATGCCGCCCATCGCATTGCTACGCAAACACAAAGTGTCCATGGCCGTCGCCACCGACATGAACCCCGGCTCCTCGCCCATGTCCTCGCTGCTGCTGGCGATGAACATGGCCTGCACCCTGTTCCGCATGACCCCGGCTGAGGCGCTGGCAGGCTGCACCGTCCATGCTGCCCGCGCCCTGAACCTTCACAGCCACGGCACCATAGCCATCGGCCAAACCGCCGACCTCGCCATCTGGAACGCCACCCATCCCGCCGAACTTAGCTATCGCATCGGCTTCAACCCGCTTCATCAACGCATCATCGGAGGCGCGCTTTGACCGCACTGACCCTGACCCCCGGCCAAACCACTCTTGAACAACTTGTCCGCATCTACCGCGACGAACTGCCCGTCACCTTGAACCGCGCCGCCAAACCCGGCATCGAACGCGCCGCCGCTGCGATCAAAGCCGCCGCCGCAGGTGATGCCCCGGTCTACGGCGTCAACACAGGCTTTGGCAAACTCGCCAGCCTGCGCATTGCCCCCGCCGATACTGCCACCCTGCAACGTAACCTGATCCTGTCGCACTGCTGCGGTGTGGGCGAGGCCATCCCCCGCCGCCACGCCCGCCTGCTGATGGTCCTCAAACTGTTGTCCTTCGGGCGCGGCGCGTCCGGCATCCGTTGGGAATTCATCGAACTCCTCGAGTCCATGCTGGCAGCAGGCGTCACCCCGCAAATCCCAGCCCAAGGCTCTGTCGGGGCATCCGGCGACCTTGCCCCGCTTGCACATATGACCGCCGTGATCATCGGCGAAGGCATGGCCGAATACCAAGACCAAATCCTGCCAGGTGCTAAGGCCCTGACCGCCGCCGGCCTGACCCCCCTTCAACTCGGCCCGAAAGAAGGCCTCGCCTTCATCAACGGCACCCAATTCTCCACCGCCTTCGCGCTCGCAGGCCTGTTTGACGGCTGGAACGCCGCCCAATCCGCGCTCGTCGCCTCGGCGCTGTCCACCGACGCCATCATGGGCTCTACCGCCCCGCTGCAACCTGAAATCCACACCCTGCGCGGTCACGCAGGCCAGATCGAAGCCGCGAGCTTCATGCGCGCTTTGCTCGCCGGTTCCGAAATCCGCGAAAGCCACATCGACGGCGACGCGCGCGTGCAAGACCCCTATTGCATCCGCTGCCAACCACAGGTGACGGGTGCTGCGATGGATGTCCTTCGCCAAGCCGCCGCCACGTTGGAGATTGAGGCGAACGCCGCCACTGATAACCCGCTTGTGCTGACCGAGGCTGGCCTGATCGTCTCGGGCGGCAATTTTCACGCTGAACCGGTAGGCTTTGCCGCCGACATGATCGCGCTGGCGCTGGCAGAAATAGGTGCGATCGCCCAACGCCGTGTTGCTCTGATGGTTGACCCGGTGCTGTCGTTCAACCTGCCCCCCTTCTTAACCCCGCGCCCCGGCCTTAACTCTGGCCTGATGATCGCCGAGGTCACCACGGCGGCCCTCATGTCCGAAAACAAACACATCGCCATGCCCTGTGTGACCGACAGCACCCCGACCTCGGCTAACCAGGAAGATCACGTCAGCATGGCCGCCCACGGTGCCGTCCGCCTTGGCAAGATGGTGCAAAACCTCAACGTCATTCTTGGGGTTGAGGCGATCTGCGCCGCGCAAGGCGTCGATTTCCGCGCGCCATTGCAAACATCGACCCCGCTGCAAGCCGTCGTCGCCCGCCTGCGCCAGGACGTGGCCACCATGGGCGATGATCGATACATGGCCCCCGACCTTGCCGCCGCCGCCAACCTGATCGCGACCGGAGCCCTTGCCCAAGCCTCCGGCCTCACCCTTCCCACCTTGTAACCCGAGGCAGATATGACCAAACCGCTCGACAACTCCCGCCACAACCTGCGCGACATCTACCCCGCCACCGGCACAACGATCACGGCGAAAAGCTGGCAGACCGAAGCCGCAATGCGGATGCTGATGAACAACCTGCACCCGGATGTGGCCGAGAACCCGCATGAATTGGTCGTTTACGGCGGCATCGGCCGCGCCACCCGCACTTGGGGCGATTTTGACCGCATCGTCGCCACCCTGAAAGACCTTGAAGACGATGAGACCTTGGTGGTGCAATCCGGCCGCCCGGTCGCCGTGGTCCGCACCCACAAAGACGCGCCCCGCGTTCTGATCGCCAACTCGAACCTCGTGCCGCATTGGGCAACGTGGGACCATTTCAACGCCCTCGATAAAAAGGGCCTGATGATGTACGGCCAGATGACTGCGGGGTCATGGATCTACATCGGCACCCAAGGCATCGTGCAAGGCACCTATGAAACCTTCGCCGAGGCAGGACGCCAGCATTTCGGCGGTAGCCTCAAAGGCAGATGGATCCTCACCGGCGGTCTGGGCGGCATGGGCGGCGCGCAGCCTCTGGCGGCTGTGATGGCCGGGGCATGATGCCTTGCGGTTGAGTGTGACGAGACCCGCATAGATTTCCGCATCCGTACCCGCTACGTCGACGCCAAGGCGCATACCCTGGATGAAGCCCTCGCGATGATCGCGGACTGGACCGCCAAGGGCGAAGCCAAGTCGGTGGGCCTGCTGGGTAACGCCGCGGATGTGTTCCCCGAACTGGTCAAGCGGATGAAGGCGGGCACCGCGCGTCCCGATATCGTCACCGACCAAACTTCGGCGCACGATCCCCTG
>JANNNF010000337.1:0-1505 GCA_031398405.1 Rhodobacterales bacterium
ATTTGAATCCTACGCCCGCAGCGCACTTGGCAATGACGCCTCCGGCTACACCGCCTTCGTCGCCACCGGCAACCAGATCATCACCACACCCGATGGCGTGATCCAGTCCCCAGGCAAGCTGCCGCAGATGCCGACCTACCACCTGAAACGTGCCGATGGGAACGGCATCACCCTGGTGAACATCGGCGTCGGCCCGTCGAACGCCAAAACCGCCACCGACCACATCGCCGTCCTGCGCCCCCACGCCTGGCTGATGGTCGGCCACTGCGCCGGCCTGCGCAATTCGCAGTCGATGGGCGATTTCGTGCTCGCCCACGCCTACCTGCGCGAAGACCATGTGCTGGACGACGACCTGCCGATCTGGGTACCGATCCCGGCGCTCGCCGAAATCCAGATCGCCCTGCAAGAGGCCGTCGCCGAGGTGACCCAGCTTGAAGGGTATGAACTGAAACGCATCATGCGCACCGGCACCGTGGCCACCATCGACAATCGCAACTGGGAACTGCGCGACCAATCCGGCCCCGTGCGCCGCCTGTCACAATCCCGCGCCGTGGCGCTCGACATGGAATCCGCCACCATCGCCGCCAACGGCTTTCGCTTCCGCGTCCCCTACGGCACCCTGCTGTGTGTGTCCGACAAACCCCTGCACGGGGAACTCAAGCTTCCCGGCATGGCGTCCGACTTCTACAAAACCCAAGTCAGCCGCCACCTGCAAATCGGCATCCGCGCGATGGAGCGTCTGTCGCACACCCCGATCGAGCGGATTCACAGCCGCAAACTGCGCAGCTTTGAGGAAACCGCCTTCTTGTAGCGGACAGCCGCCTTTACGCAGCGATTTGCGCATAAAACTGCGGGAAAGGGCTTGAACTGGGCGGCAAAAACCTGTGGTAAGGACATCATCCGCCGCACGGCAAAACGGCCTGCGCCACTTGCGCCGCGCCAATGACAAAAGGGATACGCTGACCATGATGAAACCAATGACCAAGACCCAGCTTGTGGCCGCCATTGCCGACGCCATGGGCGGTGACAAAAAGACCGCCGGAGCCGCACTGGATGCCATCGCCGCCGTTGTGGCGCGTGAGGTGGCCGCAGGCGGCACCGTGACCCTGCCGGGTCTGGGCAAAGTCGCCTGCAAGGCCCGCCCCGAACGCCAGGTCCGCAACCCCGCGACAGGTGAGACGATGACCAAAGCGGCCGACAAGCAGGTGAAATTCGCCATCGCGAAAACCCTCAAAGACGTGGTCAACGGCTGACCCCTTTCGCCCACCCCGTTGCGGGGTGGGCGCTGCCCTAACCCCGGCTTAACCATCCCCGGTGTCCCATCCCCGCCTCCCACTCAAAGGCGCGCCATGGACCCCATCCTTCACATCCCCACCGCTGAAATCCTCGACAACGCCCTGCTGCGCGACCGCACCGCCCTCGACCCGGTCGCCCTTGACGAGCTGACCCGCTCCATCGCCGCCGATGGCCTGCGCCAACCCATTGAGGTCTGGACCCTCTCCACC
>JANNNF010000355.1:0-2662 GCA_031398405.1 Rhodobacterales bacterium
TCAGAACCGTTTTAAAACCGATGCTTGAAGTTTATCCGCAGCTTAAGGGCACAAGGATCGACCATGCCTGGGGCGGCACACTGGCGATCACGATGAACCGGATGCCGTGCTTTGTGCGGCCAAAAGCCAACGTTTTGTCGGCCTCGGGCTATTCCGGCCACGGGGTGGCATTGGCGACGCTGGCGGGCAAGATGTGCGCGCAGGCGATACAGGGGCAGCATGAACAGTTTGATGTGCTGGCCAACCTGCCGCAGCAGCGTTTTCCGGGCGGCCCCATCCTGCGCTGGCCGCTGCTGGTGGCCGCGATGACGTGGTTTTCAATGCGTGACAGGTTGGGCGTGTAAAGGCCTGACGTTTTGCCATGTAATGTATTCCCCAACAAGATGACCCTTTGCATCGCTAACCTTCACTGGACTAACGGCTGCTCAGACCCAATATACACCCTATGACCCTCCCACCCGGTTTCCTTGACGATCTGCGCACCCGCATCTCGCTGTCCCAAGTGGTGGGACGCAAGGTCACATGGGATATGCGCAAGTCCAACCTGGGCAAGGGCGACATGTGGGCCCCCTGCCCGTTCCACCAGGAAAAGTCGGCCTCGTTCCACGTCGATGACCGAAAAGGGTTTTACTATTGCTTTGGCTGTCATGCCAAAGGCGATGCCGTGACCTTCATCAAAGAAACTGAAAACCTTGGCTTCCTAGAGGCAGTCGAGGTGCTGGCGCGCGAGGCTGGCATGCCGATGCCAGCCCGCGACCCTGTGGCGGCGCAAAAGGCAGATCGGCGGACCCTGCTGGGGCAGGTGATGGAAGAGGCCGTCAACTGGATGCGCTTGCAACTGCGCACCTCTGCCGCAGCCGACGCCCGCGCCTATCTTGCCAAACGCGGGTTGTCGGCAGAGGCACAGGATCGCTGGGGCATCGGCTTTGCGCCTGACACGCGGCAAGGGGTGCTGGCAGCGCTGACCGCCAAAGGCATCGCCACTGATTTGATCGTGGATGCGGGGCTGTGTGCCAAGGCCGAGGATGGGTCAATCTACGATCGTTTTCGTGGCCGCATCATCTTTCCCATCCGCGATGCGCGGGGTCGGGCGATCAGCTTGGGTGGCCGCGCAATGGCGGCGGATGCTCGGGCAAAGTACCTGAACGGGCCAGAGACTGACCTGTTCGACAAGGGGCGCAACCTTTACAATCAAGCCCAAGCGCGCGAGGCAGCCGGCAAGGGCACGCCTTTGGTGGTGGCCGAAGGCTATATGGATGTGATCGCCTTGGTTGAGGCGGGCTTCAAATCCGCGGTGGCACCTTTGGGGACTGCGATTACCGAAGATCAGTTGCGCCTGATGTGGCGGATCTCGGATGAACCCATCATCGCACTGGACGGCGATACCGCAGGCGTCCGCGCCGCCCTGCGGGTGATCGACCTGGCCCTGCCTCTGCTGGAGGCAGGCAAAGGCCTGCGCTTTGCAGTGATGCCGGGCGGTATGGACCCTGACGATCTGATCCGCGCCCAAGGGGCAAGCGCGATGAATGCGGTGCTGGATAAGGCGCAGCCAATGGTGAACCTGCTGTGGACGCGTGAGACCGAGGGTCGTGTATTCGACAGCCCCGAACGCAAGGCCGCGCTGGACAAAACCCTGCGCGCCGCCCTGAAACGCATCACCGACCCATCGATCCGTAGCCATTACGCCGAGGAAGTCAAAACCCTGCGGTGGGATTTGTTCGGCGCGCAAAGGAAACGCCCCGCCGCCAAGCCCGGTCAGCGCTACACCCCAAAAGGTGAGCCGCTACCAGCCAGCCACACCACCCGGCAGTCGCAACTTGCCCAAAGCGAAGGCGCGGGCGAAGCACTGATTGAGGCCGCCGTGCTGGCGACCCTGCTGACCCACCCTGCCCTGATCGCCCGCTTTGAACCCAGCCTGGAACGGCTGAACTTGACAGGGGATGGCCATGACGCCCTGCGTAACCTGCTGTTGACCCATGGTGATACGCCGAATTTGCATGACCAGATCCTTATGGCAGCGCCCGCAGCCCTTGACAGACTGATGGCACAACCCCACGTCCGCAATGCCCCAGCTGTGCGCAATACCGCGGACCCCGAGTTCGCTGCACTCTGCCTTGCCAGTGATCTGGCCAAGCTGGAAACCAGCCGGGGCGCACGACGAGAGATTGAGGATGCGGTCGAAGATCTGGCCGGGCTGCCCGATGAAGGGCTGACCTGGAGGCTGTCACAAGCGGCCTCTGCCCGCCACCGCGCCGAGAAACCGGACCGTGCCGACGCCACCGATCTGGGCGAAGACCGCGCCGCCCTGTCGAAACACCTGCAAAACCTGATCGACGGTCAGGTCTGGATCAAGAAAAGTCACTGATTCGGCCTGTCACGGCGCTTGATTCGCGCTATTGATTCGAAAACCATCCGATGATTCGCCGGACCTTGGCGATTCCCGTCCCCGACCGCGCCCTGCAAGGAGCACCCATGGCCCCGAAAGACAACGACGACGCCAAGCCAGACGCCGATGAGGCCGATGTTTCGCTTGATATGAGCCAGGCTGCGGTCAAGAAGATGATCGCCGACGCGCGTGAGCGGGGCTACATCACCTACGATCAGCTGAACACGGTTCTGCCGCCCGAACAGGTGTCGTCCGAACAGATCGAAGACGTTATGT
>JANNNF010000099.1:0-7575 GCA_031398405.1 Rhodobacterales bacterium
GCGCCCGCGATGACGTTGAATGAGACATTCTGCAAGGACCAGATCGCGTTGCCGAAAATCCGGGTGGAAAACTGGCTGGGCTGGATCATGGTCACACTGAACGCTGATGCCCCCGACCCTGCGGTGCAGTTGCGCGATGTGGAAAACCTCGTCGGCTATCTGGACATGTCCAGCTACCGCGAGACATTCCGCGAGGAATTTCGTTGGGCCACCAACTGGAAAGTGTTGGCCGAGAATTTCATGGAAAGCTACCACCTGCCGGTTTGCCATTCCGGCACCATCGGCGGGTCCGTGGACCTGCTGAAAATGACCTGCCCTGAAGGGTTCCCGTCCTTTAATTATCACTACATCATGAAGAACGACACCATACCACTGTCGCTGGCGCACCCGTCGAACACCACCCTTCAGGGCGACGAACGCCGCGTCACCTGGCTGTTGTCGATCTACCCCGCCCTGCTGATCACCCTGACGCCGGGCTATTTCTGGTATCTGTGCCTGACCCCCGATGGCCCTGGGCATGTCAACGTGCTGTATGGCGGCGGGATGAGCGCCGATTGGTGCGCCGACCCTGACGCGGCAAGCCACCTGTCAACGATCAAAGCATTGCTGGATGACGTGAACATCGAGGACAAGGACTGTGTCGAAAAGGTCTATCAGGGCCTCTGCGCCAACCTCTCCTCCCCCGGTGCTCTCAGCCATCTGGAGCGCCCGAATTTCGAGTTCGCCCAATACATCGCCAGCCGGATGAACTGACGGCCACCCGCTGCAAAAACAAGCCCAAAGGATGCCAAATGGCCCATACCCGCCACCGCAAGTTCAATACAAAAGACACGTACCCTGAACAGAAGCTGGACAATGATCTGGCCCAGGCCGTGGTGGCCCGTGGCACCATGATCTTCCTGCGTGGCCAGTGCCCGCAAGACCTTGATACCGCTGCAAATATCAACAGCCATGACCCGGTGGAGCAGACGCACAAGGTGATGCAGAACATCCGCCAACTGGTCGAGGAATGCGGCGGCAAGATGGAGCATGTTACCAAGCTGGTGGTCTACCTGACCGACGTGCGCCACCGTGAAGCGGTCTATCGCACCATGGGTGAATACATCAAAGGCGTGCATCCGGTCTGCACCGGGTTGACCGTGGTGGCTCTGGCCCGCCCCGACTGGCTGGTTGAAATCGACGCCACCGCCGTTATCCCGGATTGACCTTTGCCAACCGCCGGGGGTTTCACACCCCCGGACCCCCGTGGGATATTTTCGCCAAAATGAAAGCAGCCAAATTCACGATGGCACAAATATCCTCTGGGGGTCCGGGGGGCGAAGCGCCCCCGGCGCGTTCAACGAAAGCCCAAGCATGACGTTCTCGCTGCTCGCCCGATGCCCTGACACTGGCCGTTTCGGCATGGTGATCGCCTCTTCCTCGCCCGCCGTGGCCGCGCGCTGCGCTCATGCGCAGGCGGGGGTAGGCGTTGCGGCGAGCCAGAATATCACCGATCCGGGGCTGGGGGCGGCGCTGCTGGATGCCATGGGCGCAGGGGCCGAGGTCGCGATGGCGCGCGTGGTGGCTTCAGCCCCTTTCATCGACTATCGCCAGTTGATGGCGGTGGACCGGTACGGCGATGTGGCATTCCATTCCGGCACCCGCACGCTTGGGGTCTGGGGGTGGGCCAAGGGGCCAGGGGTTATTGCTGGGGGCAATCTGCTGGCGCATGATGGAGTGCCCGCCGCCATGGTGGCCGCGTTTCAGACGGCAGGCGGCGATTTTGGTGACCGCCTGATCGCTGCCCTGATGGGTGGTTCGGCAGCGGGGGGTGAGGCGGGGCCGGTTCATTCGGCGGGGCTGTTGATGGTGGATACTGAGGCATGGCCCGTGGCCGAATTGCGTTGCGACTGGGCCGATGATGCCCGCCCCATCGAGGCCGTTGCCCGGGCTTGGCAGGTCTATGCCCCCCAGATGGCCGCGTACATTCAACGCGCCCGCGACCCGCGAGAGGCTCCGAGCTATGGCGTTCCCGGCGATCAATAGCGGCATTGGCAAGCTTGCCGCCCGAGGGTAGCCTTGCCCCATGCCATTGCGTTTCACCCTGCGTCAGTTGGAATACCTTGTCGCTGTCGGCGATGCGGGCTCGATTGCGCTTGCGGCGGAGAAGGTGAATGTGTCGTCGCCGTCGATCTCTGCTGCCGTCGCGCAAGTGGAACAGGAATTCGGGTTGCAGATGTTCATCCGCCGCCATGCGCAGGGCCTGTCGCTGACCAGCGGCGGGCGGCGCTTTGTCGAGGAGGCGCGCGGCGTCCTTGCCGCCGCCGCACGGTTGAACGATCTGGCGAATGACATCACGGGGAAAGTGCGGGGGCCGCTCTCGATCGGCTGTCTTCTGACTTTTGCCCAAGTGATCCTGCCGCAGGTCCGGCGCAGTTTTGTGGACCGCTATCCGGAGGTGGATGTGCGCCAGTATGAACGCGATCAGGCCGGGATATTTCAAGGCCTGCGCCAAGCGCATCTGGATGTGGCGCTGACTTATGATCTTGATATTCCTTCAGATCTGGAGTTCATTCCCCTGCTCTCGCTGCCCCCTTATGCCGTGCTGCACGCGGGCCACCCGCTGTCGGGTGCCGTCTCTGTCACGCCGCAAGCCCTTGCCCCGCACCCGATGATCCTGCTCGATCTGCCGTTTTCCACCGACTATTTCATGGGGGTGTTTACCGCCCATGGCTTGCGCCCCCGGATTGTGGAACGCACGCGTGACATGGGGGTGATGCGTTCGATGGTGGCCAATGGCTTTGGCTATTCCATCGCCAATATCCGCCCCGCCAGCGATGTGGCCCCCGACGGACGGCAGTTGCAGTTCGTGCCGCTGATCGGCCCTGCGCCCCTGACCCTTGGGTTGGTGCTGGCTGAGGGCGGGCGTTCTTCGCAGACCATCCGCGCCTTTCTGGACCATTGTTCCCACATGGTGACGGATGCCACAGTCCCCGGCCTGACCATCGCCCTGCCAGAAAGCGCCCCATGACCCATGCCCTGATCATCGCCCACGGCCAGCCCTCTGATCCGGCACCCGCCGAAGCCGATCTTGCGGTGTTGGCTGCCAAAGCGGCGGTCCATTTGCCGGGCTGGACGGTTGGGTCGGCCACCTTGGCGGACGAGGCGTCACTGGCGCGGGCGGTGACAGGGGGCGGTGTGGTGTTCCCTCTGTTCATGGCGGGGGGGTGGTTCACCCGCATCCACTTGCCCTCCCGGCTGAAGGGGGCAGGGGCGGATATGGCGCTTTGGCACGTGCTGGAGCCGTTGGGCTGCGCGCCGGCCCTGCATGATCTGGCGCGGGTTTTGGTGGCCGAGGCTGTCGTGGCGCAGGGTTGGGATTTTACCGAGACCAACCTGATCCTCGCTGCCCATGGCTCGGGTCGCAGCCCGGTGCCGTCTGACATAGCACGTCATGTGCTGGCGGGGATCACCGCCGCCTTTCCCCTGATGCGGGCCGAGGTGGCGTTTATCGACCAGACACCTCAACTGATACACACCAAGGGTTTTGGCCCGCGCAGTTTGTGCCTGCCGTATTTCGCCGCCGGGGGCGGGCATGTGACCGAAGATATTCCACAGGCGCTTGCCGCGTCCGGCTTTGCCGGAACGCTGTTGCCGCCGGTTGGGGCAGACCTGCGTATTCCTGCGCTGATCGCGCAGGCCATCCTGTCGGGCCAACCCGTGTGTGCGAACGAATGTCGCTGGCGCGCGGCTTAGACCGTGTGCAGATAAAGATCGAAATCGACCTCTGACACAGTGCGCGCCACCCGGGCATATTCTGCTGCTTTGATAGCAACGAAGGTGCGGTGCATATCCTCGCCAAGTGCTGCTTTCAGGAACGCAGACTCCGTTGCCGCTGTAATCGCGCTGCGCCAATCGACCGGAATGGATGGCGCATCCTGCGGGCCGTCGTAGCCGTTGCCTGTGGTTTCCGGGCCGGGGTCAATCTTGTGCGCCAGCCCGTGCCGGATACCTGCCAACACGGTTGCCGCAACCAGATAGGGCTGCGCGTCCACCCCGGCCGGGCGATGTTCAATGCGACGCGCCTTGATATCGCCCGCTGGGATACGCAAGGCAACCGAGCGGTTGTTCACCCCCCATGTCGGGCTGACCGGAGCATAGGAATTGGACGCAAACCGCCGCCATGAATTGGCATGCGGGGCGAAGATCAGCATCGACTCGCCCATCGTGGCGCGCAGGCCGCCGATGGCATGCAGGATGGTGGGGTTCCACTCGCCTTCCACAGATTCCACGAACACATTCACGCCCGCATCGTCCAGCATCGAGACGTGGAAGTGCATCCCCGACCCGGCATAATCCTCGTTCGGTTTGGCCATGAAACAGGCGGTCACCCCATGCTGACGGGCGTGATAGCGGACCATGCGTTTCAGGCGCAGCAGATCATCCGCCGCCTGCATCACGTCCCCACGGTAGTGCAGGGTCAGTTCATACTGGCCGGGGGCAAATTCGGAAATCAGGGTTTCGGCCTTGATGCCCGCCAGCGCCGCATCGGCATAGACATCGTTGAACAGCGGCAACATGCCGTGCAACTGATCGACCGAGTAGACATCGGTTTTCCGGTTCGCGCGGCCATCCAGCACGTCACGGGCGGGGACCATTTTGCCATTGGCATCGCGCTGGTTTTCCAGCAAGAAAAATTCTAGCTCAAACGCGCCCGCCGGGTGCAGCCCTTCTGCGGCAAGCGCCAGCACCTGCGCGTGCAGGGCGTGGCGCGGGTCGCAGGTCAGAGGCGCACCTTCCAGATCATAGACGCTCATCAGTACCTCGCCGCGTGCCGGTTTCGTGCCGTGGATCAGCCGCAGAGTCCCGGGAATGGGCCAGGCGCGGCGGTCGCCGTCGCCCTGGTCCCAGATCAGGCCGGTTTCATGCACATCCTCGCCGCAAATATCGAGGCCGAGGATCGAGATCGGCAAGTGCCGGCCGCCCTTGTAGAATGGCAGCAATTCATGCCGCCGAATGATCTTGCCGCGCCCAATGCCGTTGGCATCGTGCAGGACGATGTCAAAAGCCTCGATTTCGGGGTGAGCGGCGAGAAAGGCCTCGGCCTCGGAAACAGTGGAACCGGATGGGCTGATCATGGCGCGGTACTCAGATGAAAAGGGCGGAAAGGGTTTCGTCAAACGCAGCGATCAGGGCATCGATCTGGCGCTTTTTGGTCGCGGGGCTGATCAGCATCATGTTGTGGAACGGGGCGATCAGGCAACCACGGTTCAAAAGGCTGGTGTGGATTGCGGCCTCTAACGCGGGCTGGTGGGCGAGGGCGGCCTCGGCCCCATTGCGAAGGTGGCCGGGGGCGCAGATGAATTCTACGCGGGCGCCAACGCGGACCACGTGCCACGGGGCGTTGTGGCGGCTGATGACGTCAGACAGGCCGGCCTCCAGCCGGGCCGCACCCTTTTCCATACGGGCGTAAGCGTCGGCGGTCATCACCTCGGCCAGCGTGGCGCGCAGGCAGGCGAATTGCATCGGGTTGCCCGACAGAGTGGTGCCCATCCCGGAATGGCCCGAGGCCCTTGTGGCGTTGTATATGGCATAGCGGGTTGCCACTGCTTCGGTCATGCCCCAGACTGCAGTGGGCATCCCGCCTGCCACGCATTTGCCTGCGATGAACATGTCGGGCGACAGGCCATGCGTGCGGGTATAGCCGCCAAGCCCGGTGGAAATGGTGTGGGTTTCGTCCATCATCAACAGTGCGCCGTACTGGGTGGCAAGAGCGCGCAGACCATCATGAAACCCGGCGGCAGGCAGGACCATGCAGGAATTGGTCATCACCGGTTCAGTCAGGATGGCGGCCACATCGCCTTTGGCCAAGGCCGCTTCAACCCCTGCCAGATCATTGAACTCACAGACGACAGCCCCAAGGGACAGATCCTGCACCTGGCCCACCAGACCGGGGCGGTTGATGGTGCGGCCACCGTCCAGCGTTACCATCGTGTCATCCACCGTGCCGTGATAACAGCCGTTGAACACCAGCACCTTTGGCCGCCCCGTCACGGCCCGCGCGATCCGCAGGGCAAAACGATTGGCATCCGTCGCTGTCGTGGCGATCTGCCATTTGAAATCACCGAACACTTCGCACAGCAACTGCCCTGCCGCCAAAGCATCCTGTGTCGGCAGCATGTAGGTCAGCCCTTGGCGGGCCTGCATGCGGATGGCGCTGGCGACTGGCTTTGGCGAATGGCCAAACATTGACCCGGTATCGCCAAGGCAGAAATCGTCAATCCCGTACCCATCAACATCGGTCAGCCGTGCGCCCTTTGCGTGGGCGACCAGGGGCAGATGCGGCATCGGCCAATCGGCCATCCAGTGCATCGGAACACCGCCAAGATAGGCCCCTGACCCGGCTTTCATCGCGCCCAACGACCGAGGGCGACTGGCGACAAACCGCGCGGCCTCGCGCTGGGCGAGGGCGGTCAGCCGGTCTGGGTGAACTCCGGCAATGAATGGCACAGGGCGGGCTTTCGGCGGCATGGCATGACCTTTGTAGGAACATAGCAGGCATAGAGGATAATTTGATCAAATGGAAGTGACCTGCGGCTTGCTGTCCGGGCAGCCTCAAAAGCAACGGGTTGCACACGCAGGGATTGCCACCACGCCTCAAAGCCGCAACCCGAGCAGGGACGCTCCGGAAACAGGGCGCTGCCGTTCACTCCAAACCCGTGTTGTTCACTCCAAGCCGCCTGCCGACCGATTGGGTTTTCACCAAGTTCGCAGATAAGACACTGTATCGCATTAACGCCAACCGCTTGCATGCACCACTCGTGGGGACGGGGAAGAGCATGTCGGTTGCGGTGACGGTCAGCAATCAACCCATTCCCTTCAAACAGGGCGATCTGCATAACGAAAGAAACACCATGGCCTTGGATTCCTCGTCCACCGAGACCCCTACAATGTCCCACACCTCCGGTTTCACCGGAGCGGACAGCCCAACATATTGGTCTTATTCCTCTGAAGGCTGGAATTTCGAAAGCGCTGCCGGAGGCGATTTTTCTTATCAATACGGCAATTCGGACGACGACTATTTTGCCGCTGGTATTAACTCATCCGCGCAATTGCAGATTTCAGCCGCTATGACGGGAAACATATCATCCTGCGAATTCAGGATTTTGACTTCTATACTGGACAGGGTGACTTTACGGGCCCCGGGCACGAGTTGATCACCGTCATCGACGGTGTGGATTCTTACCTGCAGGGCGACGTTGATGGGGACCGGATCGCTGATTTCCAGGTGAAGGTTTTAAGCCATCACGTTGGCCCGACGATCTGTTCTTCACGGCCTTCTATCCCGATCCTGCTCCGGATTTCGGCATTTTCCCGAGATCAGGGTTCCCGAAAGGTCTTTAACGCGTGGCTGATTTAGACGCGCCTTCTGGTCAGAGGGCGCGTATTTCTATCAGACGCGGGCCGTCACAAGGTTGACGCAAGGCCAGCATCAATGCTGAGGGGTCTTGGGCGACCGAAGCAAATGGCAGGTCGCAAGCGGCGGCGAAGGGTTTCATCTGCAATGGGCTGGGCGTGCAGCCGATGATTTCGGTC
>JANNNF010000424.1:0-1942 GCA_031398405.1 Rhodobacterales bacterium
TGGCAGACGAGCGCAAGGGGTAAACTTTGCGCAATGGCGGGTCAGGTTCCTTGAGCCGACTTGATGTGTGAGGTTATCGGGTAGGAAAGATGGGCAGATTGCCCATCCTACCCGGCGGCCATTGCGTCATCGGCCTGCCACCCGGCCAGGACATCGGCCCCCAGTTTGCGCAAGGCTTTGTCAATGCCTTCATCCGGGTGCAGCTCTGCGCCCCGCAGATATTGCCGCAACCTGAATGGCTTGCGTGCAAGGATCAGCGCCGCCATTGCGTCAGGCAGCAACTCCGCCACCGCACAAGCCCGCCCCCATGCCACTGCAAGTGACGGGCGGTTGCCGATGTCGGCACACCATGCCACCTCAAACAGCGTCATGATATAATCCAGAACGGGCGTTTCCATGTGGCGGCGATCTGGCTTGTAGGGCAGTTGAAACACATCAGCGACCAGCTCATACGACGGCCAGTAGTGCAGCACACCCTCTGCCGCCTTCTCGCGCACCACCTCGTCAATCGCTACCCGCAGCACGGCTTTCGACACCGAATTGGCGGTCAGGCAAGACGTGTGGCGGAACGTCGCAATCAGCGGGATCGGAGACAGGGTGTAGATGATCTTCGCATCGGGGCGGTACTTGCGGATCAACGAATAGATGGCACGCAGATTTTCCTTGTTTTCCTCGACCGTGCTGACCCGGAACTTGTGCCGCGCGGGGTCGTAGGCATCTTTCGGAATCGTGCGCCAGAAGACGTTGCCAGTGGGCTCATCATACCAGACCTCGGACAGCCCGAAGGTCAGGATGAACACATCCGTCGCATCAAAGATTCGCTTGGTTTCCGCCTGTATGCCCGCATCATAGCCATAATCCTGCGCGTCATAGCCATGCCAGAGCGAACCCTCGAAGGTCTTGTTTTCCCATGCCCATTCGAACTGTTGGCGAATGACAAAGGAGTTCACCATCCCTTCGCCGCAGGTCACAACGTAGGCGTTTTTCGCGGCCTCATCCTTGTTCAGCACCCGAAAATTACGCTTTGACAACCAGTTGGAAATATTCGCCGCAAAGCACGACCCGAAGGCGGTGATCTGGGTCTGCGGCGTGATGATCGGGGCCGAGGGTACCCAGCCGTGGAGCACGAATTTCTGTGTGCCCTCCACTTCCAGCAGGCGGGCCGTGGTCGGGTTGAAATTGGTATGATCGCCGCGAAACCAAGTACGATGTTCGGCGGTGGCTTTGGTGGTGGTCTGAAAGTTCAGCTCTTGCGCCTGTCCGGGCTTGGGCTTTGTCGTCGGTTTGCGTGTCATTCTTGCTGCCCTGTTGCCCCGGTTCCGATGGTGGCCCGCCGCCCCGCCGTTGTTTTCAGGCAGTCTAGGCCAACAAGGGTTGCGAATCAATTGACGAGCGCATGGCCCCGCACCGCTTGCGCGCCGTGATTTTTCGCAGAACAATCCATACAAAACCCGCTTGACCCCGGGCTGCCGCCCCCCTATTACACCCCGACGCAAAAGACTTTAGGGTCCGATGCAGCGAGATGCGCGGTGGTAGCTCAGTTGGTTAGAGTACCGGCCTGTCACGCCGGGGGTCGCGGGTTCGAGCCCCGTCCGCCGCGCCATTTGCCTTAAAAAGCCGCTCCGCAAGGGGCGGCTTTTTGGTTCTTAATCAGGTCTCTGGCCTGCGGGGTAGGATGGGCAATCTGCCCATCTTCCCCATCCCACAACCGACGGGATCACTCCGGTGCCGGGATGAATTCGCCATCATCGGCAGGGGGAAGTCTGAACCGGCCATGGGCCCAATCGCCTGCGCGCCACGCCTCTTTTGCGGCGTCAATCCGGTCTTTCGAGGATGCCACGAAATTCCACCAGATGTGCCGCGGCCCGTCCATCGTGGCCCCGCCCAGCAGCATCAACCGCGCGCCCGCATCCCCGGCCTTGACTGAAATCCGGTCGCCGGG
>JANNNF010000467.1:0-3501 GCA_031398405.1 Rhodobacterales bacterium
AGATTGAAGCCGACCGCACTCTGCACCGTGTCGGTACCGCCCGCATCGATGAGGCTGGCGGTCGTCATGGTCTCGAACACTCGGTCGCCGGTGGCATCGACGACATAGATGTCATTGCCCGCCCCGCCGATCAGCGTGTCGTTGCCGAGGCCACCGGTCAGCAGGTTGTTCCCGGCATTACCGGTCAGGATGTTGGCCAACGCATTGCCGGTGCCGTTGATCGCGGCGGCGCCGGTCAGCGTCAGGTTCTCGAGGTTCGACCCTAGCGTCAGAGAGACAGAAGACTGCACCAGATCGGTGCCCGCGCTGGCAGCCTCGGTGATCGTGTCGCCGCCGTCGGTCACATAGGTGTCGTTGCCGGTGCCGCCCGCCAGCCTGTCCGTTCCGGTGGTACCGTTGAGGACGTTGTTGCCGCTGTTGCCCACGATTTGATTGGCCAGACTGTTGCCGAATCCATTGATCGCCGCTGCGCCTGACAACTTCAGGTTCTCGAAATTCAGGCCCAACGCATAGCTGAAATCGCTGTAAACCCGATCCGTCCCATCGCGGCTGTGCTCGATGAGCGTATCGCCCTCGCCAAAATAAAAAGTGTCGTTGCCGCCGCCGCCCACTAGCGTATCGCTCCCTGCACCGCCCTCAAGCGTATCATCGCCGTAACCGCCACTGATGGTGTCGTCACCAGCCATGCCGTAAAGCTTGTTTGCGCCATCCCCCCCGGTGATCCTGTCGTTCTGAACCGACCCCAACACGTTTTCCACATTCCAAATAGGGCTGGGGCTATATCCGACGAGATACTCGAGGGCAGCATAAGTTTCGGCATCGAGATTCACGTTGATCGGATTTGCCGTAACGCCCGAAAAATCAACCGTGTCTAGGCCTCTTCCACCATCAATGTTGCCCGCGCCGCCGATATTGACGACAGTGGACCTGAGTAGCAGATCATTGCCTTCACCGCCACCCAAAATGTCCCTACCCGTGCCAGCGTCGAGTGTGTCGTTGCCACTGCCACCATAAATATTATCATCGCCCGCCCCGCCCCGCAGCAGGTTGTCAGCGTCATTGCCGGTGATCCCGTCGTCACCACTTCCGCCATAGGCATTTTCCACCACCGTACCATAGGCGATGCCCATGTTCAGCCGCCCGCCCAGCACATTCGACGAAGCGCCCGGCGTCAGATTTATAGCCTGCGACCCTGCATAACCCGACAGGTCCACCGTATCGGCACCACCATTGTCGAAGATGGTGAAGGCGACATAATTATTGTTGTGCGGATCGTTCAGCGTCACCGCCTGATCCAGCGCCGCATTGCCAGTGTTGGAATTGTAGCCATAGGTGGTGTCGCCCGTCCGGGTGGTGGTCGACAGCCCATACAGCGTCTGCATCGCAATTATATCTGCGATCATCGGTGTAAGCACCCAACGGAACTGCGCATCGACGAAAGTGTTCGCATCCACCAGATCTCGGGCGAATTCATCGTATTTCGACTGTATGTAGGACATGATCGACAAATGCTGCGAATCGTTCGCGTAGTAATTGTCGTAACCATAGGTGGCCGAACCGTTGTAGTTGCCGCCATGCCCCAGCCCCAGCGCATGACCGATCTCATGGATCATCGTCTCGAAGGAATAGCTGTTCAGCGTCGTGCCAAACTCGGCTAGCCAAGGCAGAGACACCATCAGCGCCGAACTGGTGATCGTGCCAACCTCCAATGTGACATTGCTGTCGTAGGCTGTGACATCGGTTGCGCTGTCGTCAAAGCTCAACTCCGCAGCATCCGTCGTCCGCTCGAATGTGATACCGGTGACATCCGACCACATCCTCAGCGCTTGTACCGCCAAGGCTTGACCCGCCGCATTCAACTGCGACACATTGTAGGTCAGCGTGCGTCCATCAGATAGATCATAGGCGGTAGCCGGAATATTTCTATCGCTGAAGCTGGCATCGCGCTCGTAGTTGTTGGTCAACTGCCATGCCACTTCATCGGCAGTCAACACCGGGCTGTCGGGGCTCATCGGAACTGCGGTTAGCAGAAAGTCGCCAGCGCCATGCCCGCCAGCGTCGATGTAAAATGTTTTGGTGGCGATGTAGCCGGGTTCCGTGAACCCTAGCGCGGAATTGTAGCCGAACGCAGAGTAGGCGTCGTCATTGAAATCCAGCAACTGACCCGTGCTGTCGCGCACCCGCAGTTGCGTATCTTCCACCGGCGTCTGCCCGACACCCAGCAGGCGGATAACGTAGGTTACCCCAACGTTCAATTCAATCTTGTACCAGTCGTGATCGGCTGGTTCGCTGAGGTTGCCATAGACGCTTTGCCCCAAGGTCATTCTGCCGAAAGTTTGTGGTGTGGCGGCGATTTCGAACCGCGGCGGCGTCAGACCCTCGGTGGTGGCAAGGGCTTCAAAAGAAAGTCCAGCAGCGGTGGGATTGGACATGCGGCTTCCTGAATGCTGATCGGCGTAAGGCGCTTGAATGGATATTCGTGATCTGACAACCTGTGTTCGGCCACAGACCTGATCCTTAATCATCAGCTAACATGCGTAATTGCGCCTGTCTATTAGGGGATTTGGCGACAATCCCGCCCCGGCACACACGCATCGCCGCCCCCCCCCGCCGACATTCTCTACGGCGCGGAAGCCATCAGGCCGATGCATTGGAAGCTGAGGGCAGCAGTCATGGGCTGAATGTGGTCGATATGCCGAGGGCTGAGAAATGAAATGGGGCGCGACAGGAGGAACGGGCGTCTTTCCAGTTTTGTGCCAATGCTCTTTCGCACAATGCAAAGCCCTGCATAGCTGGCTCTATCGGTCTACGCTAAAGCCCGTTACCCCGAACTCAAGGGCCGGAGTGGGCCGCATGGTCAAAAGAACGGTCATTTCAACTATTTTGTAAGAGAGGCGGCAGACTATCTCGGCACCTGGAAAAACCAAGCGCAGGCTGCTTTCCACCAGTTGCGGGCGCATGCGCGCCTCGCGCGCGACGAGCATTCGCTTTAAGCAATCCCGATCTGATATGCCGTCGCAGTATGCTGCTGTGGTTTAACGTCATCCTATACTGTGTGGAAAGGCTGCCCGTCGACAGACGCATGCCTTTCCGTATGGAGGAAAGCAAAGCCCCCTTTCCTTATCGGGGAAACCTAACTTTGCGCCCTACGCGCGCAGGCGAGGGTGAGGTGTTAGGCCGACGATCGCAAAATGCAGATTTGGCGCGTATGGATCGGGGCGACAGCCTTGCCCTAACCCTTGCCGTAACGCCGGAGAAACCTTCCTCCAACCTTCCCGTCAATTGCGATGCATAGACTGCATCGATCTGTGCATCCCGATGCCACCAAGTGATTTCCCTATGATGGGTTAGTAGATGGGTATACCTTAAAAATTCCGAATCATTAAATGATTTCAATGGTATTTTGCGGCGGTGTCAGACAAGTGCGATCAAGTCTCTGTTTGCCCAAACCCGCCCGGCGTCAGGCTTCGCGAAGATCGCGCCACTCGGCGAGAGCGGCGG
>JANNNF010000483.1:0-6204 GCA_031398405.1 Rhodobacterales bacterium
CCGCGGGATGATCGCGCACCGGCGCCTCGACGAACTCGCCGCCTACCCGGGGCGCCCGGAAGCGCGGCTCGCCGTGCCGACCCCCGAGCATTTCCTGCCGCTACTCTACGCAGTTGCACTGCAACAACCTGACGAAGAAGCCGGGTTTTTCAACGTTTCGCGGCGATTTCATACAGCAAAAACAGCCATGCCAGTTGCACTGGCGAAAAGCCCAAGGCGTTGAAATGCAGCAGCACCAGCATGCGCAACGCACCGTCCGACAGCATGAAGGCCCAATAGGCCGCTGTGACAGCGGCGTAGGCGCGCAATGGGTTTGGGGTGGCTGTCACTGCGCGGCTGCGACCATGCGGGTGATGTCGGCCAGACGGCAGGCATAGCCCCATTCATTGTCGTACCACGCGTAGATCTTTACCTGCGTCCCGCCTGTGACCATCGTGGATTGCGCGTCGATGACCGCTGATCGCGGATCGTTGGTATAGTCTGATGACACCAGCGGGCGGGTCTCATACCCCAGGATGCCGCGCAAAGGCCCGTCGGCGGCGGCTTTGAACAGGGCGTTGACCTCGTCTACGCTGGTCTCGCGGGCCACTTCGAACACGCAATCGGTGATCGACGCGTTCAGCAGCGGCACCCGGATGGCATGGCCGTTCAGACGGCCCTTCAACTCGGGGTAAATCAGGGTAATCGCGGTGGCGCTGCCCGTCGTTGTCGGGATCAGATTCAACAGAGCCGACCGCGCGCGGCGCATGTCTTTGGCCGGGCGGTCCACGATGGTTTGCGTGTTGGTCACATCGTGGATCGTGGTGATCGACCCGTGCCGGATGCCGAGGCTTTCGTGGATCACCTTGACCACCGGGGCCAGGCAGTTGGTGGTGCAGGAGGCTGCCGTGATCAGCGATTGCGAGCCGTCATAAAGGTGATGGTTCACGCCGTAGACAAGGTTAAGCGCGCCGCCATCCTTGACTGGGGCAGAGACGACGACCTTTTTCACCCCCGCCGTATAATAAGGTGTCACCTTTTCAGCGGTCTTGAACACGCCGGTGCAGTCGATCACCAGATCGACGCCAAGATCGGCGAGCGGCAGTGCCGCGATCGTTTTTTCATGTGTCAGGCGGATGCGGTGGCCATTCAGTGTCAGACTGTCTGCATCATGGCTGATGTTGGCCTTCCAGCGACCGTGAACACTGTCAAATTCCATCAGCAGCGCGTGCTGTTCGGCGTCACCGACGGGATCATTGATCAGCACGATCTCGCCTTGAACGCCGGTGTCGATCAGGTCACGCAGGACCAGCTTTCCGATCCGGCCAAGGCCGTTAAGAGCAATACGTGTCATCAGGATCAACCTTCCACGGTATCGCTGTGGGTGCCGATCCGGTCCACTTGCATTTGCAACGCCATGGTGTCCAACGCCTCGAATGGCAGTTCGACAAAGGCGGCAATCCGGCGGCGCAGTGCGCCATAGGTCTGGGCAAAGACCAACGCCTTTTCCGCATCGCTGCCCGTGGCCTTGACCGGGTCCGGCAGTCCCCAGTGACCGGTGATCGGTTGGCCCGGCCACGGCGGACATTCCTCGGCAGCGGCTGTATCGCAGACGGTAAAGACGAAATCCATCACTGGCACGCCGGGTTTTTGAAACTCGGACAGGTGCTTAGAGTGCAAGCCCGACACGTCATGTCCATTCCGCTTGAGCACCTCCAGCGCGAAGGGGTTGAGGTCCGAGTTGGGCTTCAACCCGGCTGAAAATGCTTGAAACTTGCCGCGCCCCAGATCGCGCAGCAACGCTTCGGCAAAGATCGACCGGGCAGAGTTGCCCGAACAGATGAACAAAACGTCAAAGTCAGAGTCGCGCATGAGGCGTTCCTTTCCGACGGAAATCAGGGGGGCAAGAAGATCCGGGCGCGCACGGCCCACATCGAGGGCGAGATAGCCGATAAGGCCTTCTGTCACGTCCAGATCAACGGAATAGATCAGAGACCGCCCGCACCTTTGTACCTGCACCAGCCCTGAAGCGGTCAGATCGGCAAGATGATGCGACAGGGTGTTTTGCTTCAACCCAAGTGCTGCCGCGATTTCAGTGGGTCGGGCACCCTGCGGCACAAAGCGCATGAGCAGCCTGAACACGGCAAGGCGGCCGGGGTGGCCAAGGGTAGCAAAGCCATGAGAGATGCTGGTCTGTTCCATCATTCCTGAATATAGGAATAGATGTTACGCAGCCAGTGAAGTTTTTATGACTGGGGGTGTCTGATGTCGTGAAAAATGCAGGATCGTCCAAAAGGCCGTGTCACCGGTTGCATCCGGAGCAGGCCGGGTTGGCACAGTCGCGGCGCGACGGGCGGCAGATCATCGACGCGGTGCAGACTGCGGCGGCGGCGAACCTGATCGGCTTTCTGCTGCAGGCCTGCTGCGGCGGGCGGCGCAGTTTATCCCTTTTTCTGGCTGCAGGCGCAGCCAGATCATCCCCGCATCTGTCCCCCCACCCAAACCGCCTTCACCGCCCGGTCGTCCCCCATCATCACCGTTGGGAACACCGCCGCCCAAATGTCTTCCGCCCGCCGCACAGCCTGTTCAATTGCCGGGGTTGACGCCAAATCCACCACCACCAGATCTGCCTCCATCCCCACAGCGATGTTCCCCACCGAGGTTTCCACCCGCAACGCCCGCGCCGACCCCACGGTCGCCAGCCACCACAGCTGCGACGGGTGCAGGGCCTGTCCGCGCAGCTGGGCGACCTCGTAGGCGGCGGCCATCGTGCGCAGCATGGAAAAGCTGGAGCCACCCCCGGTGTCAGTTGCCAGACCCACCCGCATCGTGGCGGCCAACCCCATGTCAAACAGCCCCGACCCGATGAAGGTGTTCGAGGTTGGGCAATGCACCAGCGATGCCCCGGCTTCGCGCAGGCGGTCTTTTTCGCGGGGGGTCAGGTGGATCGCGTGGCCGTACACCGCCCCTTCGCGCAGCAGCCCCTGCGCCTCGTACGTGTCGAGATAATCGCGCGATTGGGGGTGCAGGTCGTGGACCCAAGCGATTTCGTCCACCTGTTCAGACAGGTGCGTCTGCATCAGACAGTCGGGATATTCGCCCCACAAAGCCCCCAGAGCGGCCAGTTGTTCTGGGGTCGAGGTCGGCGAAAACCGGGGTGTGATCACATAGGACAGGCGGTCCGTCCCGTGCCATTTTTGCAGCAGGCGCTTGCTGTCATCATAGGCGGATTGGGCGGTATCGCGCAGGCCTTCAGGGGCGTTGCGGTCCATGCAGGTCTTGCCGGCAAAGGCGCGCATCCCGCGGGTCTGGGCGGCGGTGAAAAACGCATCGACCGAGGCCGGATGAATCGTCGCATAAGAGCACATCGAGGTGGTGCCATGCGCAAGCGCGAGGTCCATGTAGCGGCTGGACACTTCGGCCGCATAGGCGGGGTCGGCAAAACGCATCTCCTCGGGGAAGGTGTAGGTGTTCAGCCAATCGATCAGCCGTTTGCCCCAGCTGGCGATGATCGCGGTCTGCGGGTAATGCACATGGGCGTCGATAAAGCCAGCCGATATCAGGGCATTGCCGTAGTCGGTGGCATGCGCCTGCGGGTGGGCATCGCGCAGGGCGGCCCCGTTACCCACGGCGACAATCCGACCCGCATCCACCAGAATGCCGCCATGGGTGATGTGTTCGGCAGCCTCCGGCCCCACCACAAAAGGGTCATCCACAAAGCGCAGCACTTGCCCCAAGATCAGATCGGCCATCGCATCCCCCGTTTGCTTGACGACAAACCCTAGACGCTTTGGCCGCTTTGGTAAATTTGCCCAAGGCCCCTGTTTCCTTGAAACAGCTTTCGCTAAGGTCGCGGTAATGATCAGGGGGCGGCATGGCGGATTTTTCGACAGATCGGGATGAGGTCGAGATGGATGACGCCCGGGTCGAGGCCATTCTTGACGCGGTTGAGACGGGCGATGCGCCCCGTCTGACAGCGCTGCTGGACCCGCATCACGCGGCCGACGTGGCCGACCTGTTGGAACAGATCAGCACGGCGGACAGGAACGCGCTGCTGGCGCTGTGGTCGGTGGGGTTTGACGGTGATGTGCTGTCGGAACTTGACGATGCCATCCGCGAGGATGTGATCGACGTTCTGCCCGCCCATGTGGTCGTCGAGGCAATGCGCGAGCTTGAATCTGACGATGTGGTTGATATCCTTGAAGATCTGGAGGCCCCGGCGCAGGGAAAGATCCTTCAGGCCTTGGCACTTGCCGACCGGATGGCGGTGGAACAGTCGCTGGCCTTGCCGGAATACAGCGCGGGCCGCCTGATGCAGCGCGAGGTGGTGGTGGTGCCCGAGGACTGGCTGGTGGGCACCACAATCGACCATCTGCGCGAAGCGGATCACCTGCCGGACCAGTTTTACCATGTGATTCTGGTGGATGAGATGATGCGCCCGCAGGGCTATGTCACGCTGGGGCGGTTGTTGTCGTCGCGGCGCGAGGTGCGGCTGGATGAGATTCTGGAAGACAGCTTTCGCACCGTCGAGGTAACCGACCCCGAGGCCGATGTTGCCTATATTTTCAACCAGTATCACCTGATTTCCTGCCCGGTGGTCGATGATACCGGCCGTTTGGTCGGCGTGATCACAATTGATGACGCGATGAACGTGCTGGACGAGGAACACGAGGAAGACATGCTGCGTCTGGCGGGAGTGGGCGATGAGGCCAGCCTGTCGGACGGTGCGTTTGAGACCATGCGCCAGCGGTTGCCGTGGCTGGTGATCAACCTGTTCACGGCGTCTCTGTCGGCACTTGTGATCACACAGTTTCAGGGCACGATCTCGGCCTTGGTGGCATTGGCTGCGCTGATGCCGATTGTGGCATCGACCGGAGGGATTGCGGGCACACAAACGCTGGCGGTGGCAGTGCGTGCACTGGCCACCCGCAATCTGACCCGCGCCAACGCGCGCCGCGTGGTGCTGCGCGAGTTGGGGGCAGGGGTGCTTAACGGGTTGGGGTTGGCGCTGATCCTGGGCTTTGCGGCCTGGGGGATTTTCGGCGATCTGAAGCTGGGGCTGGTGCTGGGTATGGCGATGATCGTCAACCAGATTGTCGCGGCGTTGGGTGGGGTGATGGTGCCGCTGACGTTGGAACGCATGGGGTTGGACCCGGCGCTGGCGTCAGGAACGTTTGTGACCACGCTGACCGACGTTATGGGCTTTTTCGCATTCTTGGGCCTGGCCTCGTTGGTTTTGATATGACGGATGTAGGATTAGTGAAAGCTGCCGCGCGGAAGGATGCTTTCGCCACGCGCAAAACGGCGTTCGCGGCGGGGCAGGGGCAGGCCGCAGAACTGCTGGCGGATGTGCTGGCGCAGTACCGGGGGCGGGCTTTGTCGGGCTATATGCCGATGCGGACAGAGATTGACCCGCTGCCCGCGATGGCCGCGCATCAGGGGCCAGTTTGTGTGCCGGTGATTGTGGGCAAAGCGCAGGCCCTGCGGTTTCGGGAATGGACACCGGGCTGTGCCTTGGTCCCGGGTGAGTTTGGCGCGCTGGTCCCGGCCGAGGGGGCGTGGATTGAGCCGGAAGTGTTGATCGTGCCGCTGCTGGCATTTGACGCGCGGGGCTACCGGTTGGGCTATGGTGGCGGATTTTATGACCGGACGTTGGAAGGCTTGCGATCAAAACGCGCGACCATCGCCATCGGATTTGCCTTTGCGACGCAACAGGTGGCCGAGGTGCCAATTGACGCGACCGATCAGCGGTTGGATAGGGTTGTTACAGAAACGGGTGTACGGCTTTTTTAAAGCGCCCTATTTGGCGATCTTCTCATCCCGGACAAACATGTTGGCCCAAGCCCTGTCCAGAAACTCTGGCGTCATCTGATAGGGCAGGTTTTCAAATTCACAAATCGCAATCATCTGGTCGATCAGGAAGTTTGGCTGATAGTTGGCGTAATTGTTTGCAATAGTTGGGAATTTTACCTTCATCATGTGCATCAGGGTGCCCTCATCCAGCGGCACCTTCTTTTTGCGGGCGACCATGGCAAAGATTTTCAGGAAGTTTTCCTGATTTGGGCCATCAATCTTTATCTTGAAGAAAATCCGCCGCAATGCCGCGCCGTCAAAGATTTCATTCGGGTGGAAGTTGGTTGAAAAGATCACCAACGTATCAAAGGGCACCGTGAATTTTTCACCCGATTGCAGCGCCAGAATATCCTTGGATTCCTCCAATGGCAC
>JANNNF010000518.1:0-2214 GCA_031398405.1 Rhodobacterales bacterium
CAGGCGCAGATGAAAGCGAAACCCGATGCGCCTTGCGGCGACCCATGTGAAAGCCAGTTGGGCAATGCCAGTCACCGGCACCGTCCACGCCAGCGTCAGGCCCATATCCCAGCCAAGCCACACGGCCAGCAACATCGCCGCAATGAAGATCAGGTTCAAAAGGACCGGCACAAACCCGGCTTCGGTAAAATGCCCATGCGCGTTCAGCACGCCCGACAGCAGAGCCACAAGGCTGATGAACAGGATATAGCTGAACCCGATCTGCCCATACAAAACCGCCAGATCAAACCGCGCGTCCCCGGCAAAGCCTGACGCCATCGCCCACACGAGCCACGGCATGGCCAGCGTGCCCAGCACCGAAAAAACAATCAGGATCGCCGCCAGCCCGTTGAACGCATCCTGCGCAAAGCCGGTGGCATCTTCGCCGCCTTCCAGTTTCTTCGCGTACATCGGCACGAACGCCATGTTGAAGGCTCCCTCGGCAAAGAAGCGGCGGAACATGTTGGGCAGCGAAAACGCCACGTTGAACGCATCGGCCACCGGCCCTGCCCCAAGGTAGGCCGCCATCATCATGTCGCGGGCAAACCCCGCCCCGCGTGACAGCAGGGTCCAGCCGCCGACGGTCAGGATGGAACGGGCAAGCGAGATCGGCTTCATTGGACATCCATCTTTGGTTTGTCACAGGGCAGGCATCTCTGCGCGGCAAGGCAGGTTCATGCCGAAGGATCGCAGGCGAGAGGAAGAGGGCGATTGTTTGGGTTGCCCCCATCACAGGTGTCCCGGCGTGGGACATGCGCATCAGGTTTACTTCAGCTTGATGCAGAAGTGCTTTTTGACCGGCACTTCGATTGTCCATGTGCCCTTAAAGCCCGGCTCGACAACAAAGGCATCACCGGGGCGCAGGGTGACGGACGGGGCGCCGTCAGGCGTAATGGTGATCTGCCCCTCAATCAGGTGGACAAATTCATAAAATTTGTAAGCCGCGTGCCAGGTCCCAATCGTGGCCTCCCACGTGCCGCTGATGACGCTGCCGTCGATGGATGTATGCTGCACCCAGGTTTTCATTGTCGGGTTGCCGTCAATCTTGGTCCAGCCGTCAAGATCGGTCAGCATCGGGTCTGCGCCCGGTGCGGGAAAGCGGAAAACCATATCGGCCATGTTAGTCCTTTCAAAAGTTTAGGGCAGTCACCAGAAAATGCCGGCACAGTGTCAGGGCTTTCTGGTCAGTGTCTTTCGACTTATGGCATAGTGCAGGCCAAGGCTGAAAGGGGACATGCATGTTGATCCGCGAAGCAAAAACGTCAGACGCAGATCATCTGGTCCGATTTATCAATATGGCGGCAGATGATTTGCCGCTGCATTTCTGGCAAAAGTCGGTCGGGTCGGGCGGTGATCCCGTCGCTTATGGCAAGGAACGGGCTGCGCGGGGGTCTGGAAGTTTTTCGTATCGCAACGCGTGGTTTGCGGAAGTGGACGGCGCAGTTGCCGCCTGCCTTTTGGGCTATCCGGCAGAGGACGCGCCAAGCCCAATTGCCCCCGACACTCCAGCGATTTTTGTGCCGCTGATGGAGTTGGAGGCACTGGCCCCCGGATCGTGGTATCTCAACGTGCTGGCCACCTATGATGCATTTCGCGGAAAGGGGTGCGGCAGCGCCTTGCTTGCCCATGGCGATGAGGTGGCGCGGCAGGCGGGACGAGCATCAGTCAGCTTGATTGCCGCCGACACGCATCTTGACGCGCGCAGGCTTTATGCGGGCAAAGGCTATAACGAGGTGGCGCGACGGGCGGTTGTGAAGGAGGATTGGCAGGTTGATGCCGCCGAGTGGATTTTGCTTGTCAAGCCTTTGAAATAACTAGCCTTGCGCCCGTTCTGCACCATCGGTGATCGCCTCACGCAGCTTGCGTTCCAGCGCCTCTTGCTTGGATTTGGCGTGCAGTTTCAGGCCAAACATGTCTTTCACATAGAAGGTGTCCACCACCTGCGCGCCATAGGTCGCGATCACCGCAGAGGCGATGTAGATGGTGCTGTTGGCAAGCGTGCGGGTCAGATCGAACAGCAGTCCGGGGCGGTCGCGGGTATCGACCTCGATGATGGTATAAATCTCGGACCCGTCGTTATCGAAAGTGATGTGGGTCGGAAAGCGGAACTCACGTTCGCGTTTCGACACGCGGTCGCGGTCATTCAGGGCCTCGCGCGCGACCACTTCGCCCCCA
>JANNNF010000526.1:0-14645 GCA_031398405.1 Rhodobacterales bacterium
GGAACTGCCGGGCGCCCGCATGCTGGTGGAGGCGCAATCGAAGGGCTTCGGCAACGCGCTGGTGGCCGATGCGCTCGGCAACCTTGCCGAAAGTGCGACGGCGAACGTGTTTCTGGTGAAGGATGGCGTGGTCTTCACCCCCATTCCGAACGGCACCTTTCTGGCGGGTATCACCCGCGCCCGCCACATCGCCAACCTGCGCGCCGACGGGGTTGAGGTGATTGAAACGGTCTTAAGCTTTGACAATGTTCATGCCGCCGATGAAGTGTTCCTTTCTGGCAACTTTGCCAAGATCACGTCCGTGAAGGCGTTTGACGACACCACCTTCAAGACCCGCGCCATGACCGACCGCGCCCGCAGCCTCTATTGGGACTGGGCCGCTTCGACACGCTGATGCGTGGGCTTGAACCAAGGGCCCAAAAGCACAGGCTTGCCAGCCCCCCCGGTCCTCGCGCATATTCGCGCTCCGAAAAGGGAGACCCGGATGCGCAAGTTCCTAGTGGTGCTGGACGACAGCCGCGAATGTCTGAACGCGATGCGCTATGCCGCCTTTCGCGCCGCCCATACGGGCGGAGGGGTGACGATCCTGTCAGTGATTCCACCCGAAGAATTCCAGCACTGGATGGGCGTGGCCGACCTGATGCGGACCGAAGCCCGCGAGCGCATAGAGGCGCATTTTGAGGTCTTCGCCAAATGGATGCGTGACAAACAGGGCGTGAATCCCGAACTGGTAATCCGCGAAGGCGACCCGGTGGCCGAGATTCTGGCATTGGTGCGTGATGATGCCCAGATCGGCGTTCTGGTACTGGGCGCCGCCACCGATAAAGCAGGCCCCGGCCCCCTGATCACCCAGATGAGCCGCAACTCCGGCAACCTGCCTATTCCGATCACCATCGTTCCGGGCGACATGTCGAAGGAACGACTGGAAAGCATAACCTGAGGGCTTGTTGCATCCACCCCACAGTTCACAGCACCCGAACATGGCCCTTTTGATGGACGACAGTTCTAGTGCCACTGGTTAAAGGGACAGACCGGTGCCGGCGACGCCAGCGGCACGCGGCGGTCCGCACGGTGGCTGGAACTGAACAGCGACGTCGCCCCGGTTAGGCGAGCCGGTGATGCCGCTTGGCTTTCCTTATCTTGGAACACTCGGCCAAGGCCTGACAGTCGTGGGTGGCAACGTCAGTGCGGTGCAAGGCATCAATGGTGCTTCACACCGGATCATGATTTCCGCCCCCGTTCAGTCCGGCAACAGCGGCGGGGCATCAACTGACGTTACGGCCTCGCAATGCTGCGATGCAGCATTTTCCATTGAAACTTCGCCGTGCCGCTCCCATGTAGCAGGCAAGGGAGGTTAGAAAGGATCACATGATGTATGCGCGTATACTTGCAGCCCCGCAACTGTCCGAAGTGCCGGGGTTTGGCTATTTTACCCCGATTCCCGCGACCAAATCTGACCTGACCCCTGTGCAACGGGCCAATCCTGTCACGCCCTTGGATCAGATGTACGCCTATTTCACCGCGGAATAAGACTGCGGAATGAGATTGGGGAATGAGGCAGATTTAGAACTGTTCCAAACTTGACTTTGCGCCCTCCGGGGCGCATACCCGATTGGAATAGTCGGAGATACCAGATGTTCATCCAGACCGAATCCACCCCGAACCCCGCCACCCTGAAATTCCTTCCGGGGCAGACCGTGCTTGATCTTGGCACTGCCGATTTTCCGTCGGCAGAGGCAGCGGCGAAATCTCCGCTGGCCACGCGGATCTTTGCGGCAGGCGGCGTTGCGGGCGTGTTCTTTGGTACCGATTTTGTGACTGTCACCAAATCGGACGCATCTGAATGGCAGCATATCAAGCCTGCAATTCTTGGCGCGATCATGGAGCATTACCAATCGGGTGCTGCCGTGATTGACGGCGAAAGCACTGGCGGCGGCCATGCCGAACACACGGGCGAGGACGGCGATATCGTGCGCCAGATCAAGGAACTGCTGGACACCCGCGTGCGCCCTGCGGTGGCACAAGATGGTGGTGATATCACGTTCCACGGCTTTGACCGGGGTGTGGTCTACCTTCACATGCAGGGGGCCTGCGCCGGCTGCCCGTCCTCGACCCTGACGTTGAAAATGGGGATCGAGAATTTGCTGCGCCATTACATTCCCGAAGTTCTGGAAGTGCGGCCTGTTGCGGCCTGATCCGGTAATTTTGGCGTTCGACACCTCGGCGGCGCATTGCGCCGCCGCTTTGCTATGCGGCGCATCAGTGATCCAGCGGTTTGAACCGATGGAAAAGGGTCAGGCCGAATGCCTGATGCCCCTGTTGGAGGACGTGCTGGCAGAGGCGGGTCTTGCCTGGCCAGACGTAACAGCCATCGCTGTGGGCACCGGCCCCGGCAACTTTACCGGTGTCCGGATTGCGGTGGCCGCTGCACGGGGACTTGCCTTGGGGCTGGGCATCCCGGCGATTGGTGTGACGCGGTTGGAGGCTTTGGCCCATGGCCTGCCCCGCCCGCTCACAGTGATTGAGGATGCGCGGCGGGGCGAGGTCTATATCCAGTCCTTCACTGTCAGCGAGGCCGGTCCGGCGCGGCTGTCAGCCGCGGCGGCGGCCAGTGACACGGTGGGCACGTACACCGGCACCGCCGCAGGCCCGGGTGCCCTGCCCCCGGCGTATCCAATTGCTCATGCGATCGCCCTGATTGCTGGCACCCGCCTGCACACGCCACAACCACGCCCGGCACCCTTTTACCTGCGCGGCGCAGATGCGGCCCCGCCGTCCGACCCAGCCCCGGTGATCCTGCCTTGACGCCCGACGAAATGGCTGCCCTGCACGCTCAGTGCTTTATCCTGCCGCCGCCATGGACCGCGACATCGCTTGCCAGCACCTTGTCTGACCCCACAAGCTTTGCCCTGATAGAAAGTGAATCCTTTCTGATCGGCCGGGCCGTGGCCGGAGAGGCGGAATTGTTGACCCTCGCCGTCGCGCCCCAGGCCCGCAGGCGGGGCATGGCGGCGCGGCTTGTCACGCGCTTTCTGTATCAGGCGCGGCTGCGCGGGGCAGAGACCGCGTTTCTGGAGGTGGCAGAAGGCAATACAGCCGCCATCGCCCTTTACTCCAAGTTCGGTTTTACCCCCGCAGGCCGCAGGCGGGGCTACTATCATGGGCCGGGCGGCACATCCGCCGACGCCATCGTCATGCGCCGATTGCTTGCGAACACGGCATCACCAACCGTGACCTGACCGGACGGTCAAATTTCCGTTCCCGCCGCGTGGAATATCCCTTGACCGCCCGAACCGGTTCCGCCCAAGTTTGGGCACGAACCCGGGGCCCCGACTCTGCACGCCAGATCCGAGAAGCCCAAGGGCTAAAAGCAACAAACTGACCGGGAGCAACCGATGACTGTTTTGAAAACCCTTCTCAGTGCAAGCACTGCCTTGGCACTGACGACCGCCGCTGCGATGGCAGACCCGGCCCTGATCTATGATCTGGGCGGCAAGTTTGACAAATCCTTCAACGAAGCGGCCTTTAATGGCGCGACCAAATGGGCAACCGAGACGGGCGGTACTTTCAAAGAACTAGAGATGCAGTCCGAAGCGCAGCGCGAACAGGCCCTGCGCCGCCTCGCAGAATCCGGTGCCAACCCCGTCGTGATGACCGGCTTTGCCTTTGGTGATGTGCTGAACACCGTCGCCCCCGATTTTCCCGACACCAAGTTTGCCATCATCGACATGGTGGTTGAACAGCCCAACGTGAAGTCGGTGGTGTTTAACGAACATGAAGGGTCCTATCTGGTCGGCATGATGGCCGGCCTTGCGTCCAAAACCGGGACGGTTGGCTTCATCGGCGGTATGGATATTCCGCTGATCCGCAAATTTGGCTGCGGTTATGCGCAAGGCGTGGTTGCCGCCAACCCGGCGGCCAAGGTTGTGCTGAACATGACCGGCACCACACCTGCCGCCTGGAATGACCCGGTGAAGGGCGCGGAACTTGCCAAGGCGCAGAAATCCCAAGGCGCAGACGTGATCTATGCCGCAGCGGGCGGCACAGGAATTGGCGTTTTGCAGACAGCCGCCGACGAAGGCATTCTGTCGATCGGTGTGGACAGCAACCAGAACTACATGCACCCGGGCAAGGTTCTGACCTCGATGCTCAAGCGCGTCGACAACGCGGTGTATGAGGCCTTCAAGGAAGGTGCCGACCTGAAGCCCGGCATCAATGTGATGGGTCTGGCAAACGAAGGCGTGGGCTATGCGATGGACGAAAACAACGCACCTCTTGTGACCGCAGAAATGAAGACGGTGGTTGACGCCGCTGCAGCCAAGATCAAATCGGGTGAGTTGGTCGTGCATGACTACACGTCCGACAACACCTGCCCGGCTGCTACGTTCTGATGGCCTCTGGGCCAACCATCGGGGGGCGGCAGGCAACTGCCGCTTCCTCTTATGCGATTGAACTAAAAGGCATATCCAAGGCCTTTGGCCCGGTGCAGGCCAACCGGGATATTGCCATTGCGGTGCCGCGCGGTACCATCCACGGCATCATCGGCGAAAATGGTGCGGGCAAATCCACACTGATGAGCATCCTCTACGGCTTTTACCGTGCCGATAGCGGTGAGATTTTCATCAACGGTCGGTTGACAGCCATCCCCGACAGCCAGAGCGCCATCCGCGCCGGCATCGGCATGGTGTTTCAACATTTCAAACTGGTGCAGAATTTCAGCGTGCTGGAAAACGTGGTTCTGGGGGCCGAGGATGGCCCGATGCTGTCCACCTCACTTTCCAAGGCGCGCAAAGTCTTGGCCGATCTGAGCCGCGATTATGAACTGGACGTTAATCCCGATGCGCTGATCGAGGATTTGTCGGTCGGCCACCAGCAGCGGGTTGAAATTCTGAAAGCCCTGTACCGGCAGGCGGAAATCCTGATCCTGGATGAGCCCACAGGCGTGCTGACGCCGGCTGAAGCTGACCATTTATTCCGTATTCTCAAGGGCTTGCGGTCTCAGGGCAAGACCATCATCCTGATCACCCACAAATTGCGCGAGATTATGGAGACGACCGACAACGTATCTGTGATGCGCAGGGGCACCATGGTCGGCACTGTAAAAACGGCCGAGACCAGCCCCGAGGCGTTGGCAGAACTGATGGTGGGCCGCAAGGTTTTGCTAGAGGTGGACAAGGCCCCCGCGACCCCGGGCAAAGTGGTGCTGTCGGTGCAAAACCTTCGGGTGCGCGATGAGCATGGGGTAGAGCGTCTGAAGGGTGTCAGTCTGGACATTCGCGCGGGCGAGATTCTGGGCATCGCAGGGGTTGCGGGCAACGGGCAGTCCGAATTGTTGGAGGCCTTGGGCGGCATCGCCCGCGCCACCGGGCGGATCACGATGAACGGGGTTGAGCTGCCCTTGGCGGGGCATGCCGCGAACGGTCAGACCCGCCGCGCGGCAGGCATTGCCCATGTGCCAGAGGATCGCCAGCATCTTGGGCTGATCATGGACTTTGCGGCTTGGGAAAACGTCGCCTTCGGCTATCACAACGCGCCCCAATACCAAAGGAACGCGCTGTTCATGGATAATGACGCTCTGCGTGCCGACACGGTCGCCAAGATGGCCACCTTCGATGTGCGCCCGCCCATCCCGACGTTGGCTGCCAAGAATTTTTCGGGCGGCAATCAGCAAAAGATAGTCGTGGCGCGGGAAATTGAGACCAACCCCGACTTGCTGCTGATCGGCCAACCCACACGCGGGGTGGATATCGGGGCCATCGAGTTTATCCACAAACAGATCGTGGCGCTGCGCGATCAGGGCAAGGCCATCTTGCTGGTCAGTGTTGAACTGGATGAGATTATGTCACTATCCGACCGCATCGGGGTGATGTTCGATGGTCAGTTGATGGGCCTGCGCGATGCCGCAGCCACCGACGAACGCGAGTTGGGGATGATGATGGCAGGCATGGCCACAAAGGCAGACGCGTGATGGTGGCGGCACACACCCTGCGAAACTTGCGCCTCGGCTGGTATCAGAAGGGCCCGTCAGACTGCTGCGCAGGCCCCTGCCCACAACGCACCGCTCTTGCTGCGACTATCACCGGAAAGGCCATTTGATGGAGCGTCTGCCGAAATGGGCTGATGTCGTGCTGGTTCCGGTGATCAGTCTGGTGCTGGCGGCATTTGTGTCGGCATTGGTGCTGCTCGCCATCGGGCAAAGCCCGGTTGAGGCGTTTCAGGTGATGGTGGACGGCGCGTTGGGGTCGGCCTATGGCTGGGGCTATACTCTGTATTACACCACCAGCTTCATCTTTACCGGATTGGCCGTGACCATGGCCTTTCACGCCGGTCTGTTCAACATCGGCGGAGAAGGGCAAGCGCAACTGGGGGGCTTGGGCGTGGCTTTGGTGTGCCTGTCGTTGCCTTGGCCGCATTGGACGATTGCGTTGGCTGCCGCAACCGTGGGGGCTGCGGTGTTTGGGGCGGCATGGGCCGCGATCCCCGCCTATCTGCAAGCCAGGCGCGGCAGCCACATCGTGATCACAACCATCATGTTCAACTATATCGCCGCCGCCCTGATCGTCTATTTGCTGGTTGATGTGCTGCGCCCCGCAGGCCAGATGGACCCCGCGACGGCCCGTTTTCCTGACGGCGCAAAGCTGCCAACGCTGGACATGATCCCCGGGTTCAACCTGCTTTTCGTAAAGGCCGTGCCCGCCAACGTCACCCTGTTTATCGCGCTGTTCATGGCTTGGGTCGTCTGGGCGCTGCTGTGGCGTACGCGGCTTGGCTATCAGATCCGCGCCTTTGGCAAATCCGAGGCAGCTGCGCGCTATGCCGGGATCAACCCCGTGCGCATCACCATCATCGCGATGCTAATATCCGGTGGCTTGGCTGGAATGATGAGCATTAACAACGTGATGGGTGAGGCAGAGCGTTTGCTGCAAAACTCATCCGAGGGGGCCGGGTTCATCGGTATCGCCGTCGCCTTGATGGGCCGGAACCATCCGTTGGGGGTGGTGCTGGCGGCGGTGCTGTTCGGGTTTCTGTACCAAGGCGGGGCTGAGTTGGGCTTGTGGACCTCGATTCCGATTGAATTGCGCATCGTGGTGCAAGGCTTGGTGATCCTGTTCACCGGAGCTTTGGATCAGATGGTGCGCATGATGTTGGGATGGGCGTTTCGCATGACCCGGATGGGGGCTGCCTGATGGATTACGCAATATTGCTGCAAATCCTCGACTCGACGCTGCGGCTTGCCACGCCGCTGCTGTTGGCCTGTCTTGCGGGACTGTTTTCCGAACGGGCGGGGGTATTTGACATCGGGCTTGAGGGCAAGATGCTGATGGCGGCGATGGCCTCTGGCACGGTGGCCGCGCTGACTGGTTCGGTCTGGCTGGGGTTGCTCGCAGGGATTGGGGCATCACTGCTGCTGGCCGCCCTGCACGGCATCGCCAGTATCACCTTTCGTGGCAATCAGCTGATCGCCGGAGTTGCGCTGAATTTCCTGTCGTCTGGGATCACGGTGCTGGTCGCACAGCGCTTGTTCGGTCAAGGCGGGCGTACACCGCCGCTGACCGGCGATGCCCGGTTCAGTCCGATCACCCTGCCGTTTACAGATGCTCTGGCGGGGGTGCCGATCATTGGCCCCTTTTACGCCGATGTGATTTCGGGCCATCCGATCTTGGTCTATGTCGCGCTGGCCTTGGTGCCGCTGTCGTGGTGGGTTTTGTACCGTACCCGCTTTGGCTTGCGCCTGCGGGCCGTGGGCGAAAACCCGGCGGCTGTAGATACGGCGGGGGTGTCGGTCGTGGGCCTGCGCTATGCTGCCGTGGCGATCACGGGCGTATTGTGCGGGCTGGCCGGGGCCTATATGGCAACGGCCCTGCAAGCGGGCTTTGGGCGAGAGATGACGGCGGGGCGCGGCTACATCGCGCTTGCCGCGCTGATCTTTGCCAAGTGGCGCCCCTTTCAGGCGCTTGGGGCCTGTCTGCTGTTCGGCTTTTTCCAAGCCCTCGCGCTGCGCCCCGATGTGGTCGAACGCGTGGCGCATGTGAAGGTGCCGGTATCGTTTCTTGATGCCCTGCCCTATATCCTGACTGTGCTGGTGCTGGCGGGTTTTGTCGGCAAAGCCATTCCCCCCCGTGCCGGAGGCGAGCCTTATGTCAAAGAACGTTGATCTGGTTGCCGCCATCCAGTCCCGCGCCGGGGCTGCCCCGGTCAAACTGGGCCTGATCCTTGGGTCTGGCCTTGGCCATCTGGGGCAGACCGTCACAGGCGTGCAGATCCCCTATGCCGATCTGCCCGGCTTTCCACATATCGGCGTGTCGGGCCATGTGCCGATGCTGACCATCGGTGATCTGGAGGGCGTTCGGGTGGCCGTGTTTGGCGCACGAGAACACTACTACGAATCCGGCAATCCCGCTGCGATGCGGGTTGCACTGGAAACGCTCAAAGGTCTTGGCGCCGACAGCCTGATCCTGACCAATGCAGCAGGGTCGATGCGCCCTGACATTCCGCCGGGCGATCTGATGCTGCTGTCCGATCACATCAACTACAACGGCTTGAACCCCCTGATCGGTGAGAAAACCGATGCCCGCTTTGTGCCGATGACGGATGCCCATGACCACGCCATTCGCGCGGGCTTGCGCGCAGCGGCGGCGGACCTTGGGATACCGTTAAAGGAAGGCGTCTATTGCTGGTACTCTGGGCCCAGCTTTGAAACTCCGGCCGAGATACGGATGCTGAAACTGCTGGGCGGCGATGCGGTCGGCATGTCCACCGTGCCCGAGATGATCCTCGCGCGGTTTCTGGGGTTGCGGGTGGCGGCGGTGTCCACGATCACCAACATGGCCGCGGGCCTGAGCGATGAGCAGATCAGCCATGACCACACCAAGGCGATGGCCCCGCTAGGTGCGGCAAAACTGGAACGCATCTTGCGGCATTATCTGGCGCACCTGCCTTAAGATCGCACAGCGTTTGACAACCCCCCCCCATCCGGCGCAACTCTGCATATAACCCCACCCTCAGATTTTCGGCACCGGATGCAGCTTTACCTTCCCATCGCCGAAGTGTCCGTTGATGGCTTCCTGTTGCTGGGTCTGGGTGGGATTGTCGGGTTTCTGTCCGGCATGTTCGGCGTCGGTGGCGGGTTTCTGATAACGCCATTGCTGTTTTTCATCGGTATTCCGCCTGCGGTGGCTGTGGCGACCGGGGCCAATCAGGTGGTCGCCTCGTCAGTGTCTGGCGTGCTGGCGCAACTGAAACGCAAGGCGGTAGATTTCCGCATGGGCAGCGTGCTGTTGGCAGGCGGCATGGCGGGGTCGGCGCTTGGCATCTGGGTGTTCGCCCTGCTGACGCGGGCGGGGCAAGTCGATCTGTTCGTGCAGATTTCCTACGTCATGTTTCTGGGCATCATAGGTGCCATGATGTTGCAAGAAAGCCTGCGCAGCCTGCTTCGGTCGCGCAAATCCAACGTGCCCGTGCGCCGCTCGCATGTGCATTCCTGGGTGCATGGCCTGCCGCTGAAGATGAAATTCCGGGCCTCGGGTCTGTATATCAGCGTGATCCCGCCTTTGATGGTAGGGGCGGTGGTGGGTTTTCTTGCGGCCATCATGGGGGTCGGGGGCGGGTTTATCATGGTGCCCGCGATGATCTACCTTTTGGGGATGCCGACCAAAGTGGTAATCGGCACCTCGCTGTTCCAGATCATTTTCGTGACTGCCTTCACCACCCTGATGCACGCTGTCACCAGCCAGACCGTGGACATGCTGCTGGCTGTGCTGCTGATTTTGGGGGGGGTAATCGGCGCGCAGATTGGGGCGCGGGTGGGCCTGCGCCTGCGGGCCGAACAGCTGCGGATATTGCTGTCGCTGCTGGTGCTGGCTGTCGCAGGGAAAATCGCGCTGGACCTGCTGTTGCGCCCGAATGAGCTGTTCTCGGTGATGCCGGGGGTCCTGCCATGATCCGTGCCGCGATGATCAGGGCCGCCTTGTTTGGCTCACTGCTGGCAAGCCCTGCTGTGGCCGAGGAAATCGTGGCCGGCCTCAGCCAGAACCGGGTGTCGATCACCGCCGATTTTGATGGGTCCGAGATTTTGATCTACGGTGCTGTCAAGCGAGACGCCCCGGCACCGGAAGGGCGGCTGGAGGTGATCATCACTGTCGAGGGCCCCCAGACTCCGCTGGTCATTCGCAAAAAGTCACGCATCGCGGGGATCTGGATCAACCGCGATCAGGTGACAATCGACGCAAGCCCCAGCTTTTACGCGGTGGCAACGACTGGCCCGTTGACAGAGATATTGTCGGACACCGACGATCTGCGCCACAACATCACCCTGCCCCGGGTGATCCGCGCGGTCGGCATTTCCGCCGAGGCCGCGAACGCCCCTGATTTCGTCGAGGCTTTGTTGCGGGTGCGCCGTGCCGAAGACCGCTTCCGCGTGATGGAAGGCTTGGTCCAGTTCACCGAGGCCACGTTGTTCCGCACCGACGTGGTGCTGCCCGCCAACCTGATCGAAGGGCAATACACAGTGCGGATGTTTCTGACCCGCGCAGGCCATGTGGTGGCGGTCAAGGAACGGGTAATCGGCGTGCGCAAGGAAGGGCTGGAGAGGCTGATTTTTACCATGGCCAGCGAACAACCATTGGCTTACGGCCTTGTGTCGCTGCTGTTCGCGGTCGTCGCAGGCTGGGGTGCATCTGCCGCTTTCAGACTGGTCCGCCAATAATCCGCGATACTCGCCTAGAATTTCCATCCTCTGCGCAAACGCAGGCCCCCGGCGCTTCAACACGCCCCCTCTAAACGGCCCGCGCCACCACCCCTGAAAACGCCCGCGCCATTGTCACGCTGCGCGCCAGATTAAGCACCATCAGCGACGCCCAAAGCCCATGGTTGTGAAACCCGGGGATCAGCAGCGCCAAGGCCACCCCGTAGATCAGCACCGACACCAGCATCGCTTGCAGCATGGCCCCGGTGTGCATCGCCCCGATGAATATCCCGTCCAAAATCCACGCAGCAACCCCGATCAGTGGTGCCGCCACAAGCCATGGCAGATAAGCACGGGCGGCTTCGCGCACTTGGGGGGCCGTCGTCATGGCATCGATGATCCGACTGCCGCCAAGCCAGAACCCCAACGCAAGCAGTGCCGCCCCACCAACCCCCCATTGCAGGCACATTGCACTCGCCCGCCGCACGGACGCCGTGGACCGCGCACCGACGGCCTGCCCAATCAGCGCCTCGGCTGCAAAGGCAAATCCATCCAGCGCATAGGCGGTGATTTCCAGAAACTGCATCAGCACCTGATTGGCGGCCAAGGTCACATCACCAAACCGCGCGCCCAAAAACACAAAGGTGGTGAACGACCCCTGCAAGATCACCGTGCGCCCCATGATATCGCGGCTGGCGGTGAACATAAGGCGCAGCGCCGCCCGGTCGCCCAATCGCGTCCAAGCCTGCCGCAATACTGGCCCAAAGGCATCGCGGGCAAGCCACAGCCCCAGCATCAGCCCGGTCCATTCGGCGATCAGCGTGGCCGCTGCCACCCCCGGCACACCCCAGCCAAGCCCGATCACGAACCACAGATCGAGGCCGATGTTCAGCCCGTTCTGCCACAGTTGCAGCACCAGCACGCCCCGCGTCCGTTCCAGCGCCACCAACCACCCTGTCAGCGCATAAAGCCCGATGGTCGCAGGTGCCCCCCAGATGCGGATCGACAGGTAATCGCGCGCCAGCCCCTCGACCTCCACGCTCGCCGGGGCAAGGGCAAAGGCCCCGGCAAACAGCGCCCCTTGCAGCACGATCAGCCCCAGTCCCGCCACTGCCCCCATCGATAGTGCACGGATCAACACAGCAGAGCGTTCGGCACCGTCCCCTGCCCCGTGGGCTTGGGCAGCAAGTCCAGATGTGCTCATCCGCAAAAACCCGAACGCCCAATACAGTGTGGCAAGGATGATTGCCCCAAGGCCTACCGCACCCAAGGGGGCCGCTTGGCCCAACTGCCCGATCACCGCCGTATCCACCGCCCCCAGCAAGGGCACTGTGGCGTTGGACAGCACAATCGGCATCGCCATCCGGAAAATGCGCGAATGGGTCAGATCGCTCGTCATTCCGCTGCATCACCCAAAGGCGCAGGCATCAGGAAATGCCCGGTCCCGGTGGCAAACAACCGCGCGCGGTTGTCTTGCCAAGCCTCGACATGCACGCTTGCATAGCGTCGCCCCGACCGGTTGATCCGCGCCCGCGCATAGGCATCACGCGGCAGGCCGGACCGCAGATAATCCACCGTAAAGTCTATGGTCTTTGGCAGGCGGATGGTTTGCGCCGCCAAGGCCGCAGGGTCGGGTTTGCCGGCCTCAATCTCTTCCCACAGCCCGGCCCAGGCCAGTTCGATGATCGCCGTCACCTCCAGAAACGCCGCCGTCACGCCGCCATGCAGGGCGGGCAGCATGGGGTTGCCGATCAGCTTTTCATCGTAGGGCAGGATCGCTGTCAGTTCATCCCCGCGGCGGTCAAATTGGATGCCGAGATACTGAATGTAGGGCACGCCCCCCAGCAACGCCCGCAAGGCGGCGTCGCGGCGGCGTTTCAATTGTTGCACAGGTTCGGGGCGCATCATGCTGGCCGCCGTTCAACTGTGAACGCCCCCGTCGCCATCGCCACCGGGCGAGAGGTGTCGTCGTCACAAGCCGTCACCCGCACAAAGGCCACCGACCGCGTCATGTGGTGACATTCTGCCTGCGCCACGATGGTTTGCCCGGGGGTGGCAGGCCGCATGTAATCTATCCGCAAATCCAGCGTGGCGGTGCAGATCGGGGCCGCGGGATGGCACATCACCGCCGCCCCCGATGCTGTGTCCATCAGCGCCGATACAGCTCCGCCATGAATAACCCCCGTGGCCGGATCGCCGATGAACCGCGCATCATACGCCATGCGGATTACTGCCCGCCCCTCGCCGATCTGGTCAAGATGCATTCCCAAGGCGCGGGCATGGGGGATGGCTTCGATGAACTGGCGGGCGATACGGTTTATGTCGGGCATGGGGCACCTCTTTGCCGGGCTATTCTTTGCCGACCCCCGCCCGGATACAAGAGCCGATACGCCCAGCACATGCTTGCCAGCACAGGCCTCAGCCTTTAACGTCACCTACAGGAGGACCGCCGCATGACTGACACCCGGACGTCTTTCAAGGACATGTGCGCCAAGTTTGACGTGACCCCCCCGCACCTTGCGTTATTACGAATACATCGAACTTCTGGCCCCTGAAAAGGAAGGCCGCGCGCGGTTTTACGGGCCGAGGGAAGTCGCGCGTCTGACCTTGATCCTGCGGGGGCGGCGCTTTGGTTTCAGCCTTGAGGAAATCCGCCAGTGGCTGATGATCTACCGCCAGCAAGGCACCCGGCCCCAGCTTGAAAACTGGGTGCAACTGGCCGACCGCCAACTGGATGCGCTGGAAAAACAGGCCCATGAACTGGCCACCTCCATCGCCGATCTGCGGACTTTGCGCGATACGGCGGTGGCGCAGCTTGACACACTGCCGCCAAAAGTCTGACAGCAGAATTTAACACAAACTGACACCACGTCAGGACCTGCACTGACGTCACGTCATAGTGACGTTAACGTCAACTCCTCTGGTATGGTCCTCTTGCGGTTTGCATCTGTCCAACAGACGCAAATTGTAAAACGAGTGGACCTATGACCCAACACAGCCCCAAGATCACGCCAAGCCCTGACCCAAAATCGCTCGAACACCTGACCATCCGTCAGATGTGCGACAGCTTTGACGTTACCCCCCGCACACTGCGGTTTTATGAAACCAAGGAACTGCTGAATCCAGTGCGCGATGGCACCCGCCGTCTTTTCACCCGCCGCGACCGTGCAAGGCTGACGTTGATCCTGCGTGGCAAACGCTTTGGCTTCAGTCTGGAAGACATCCGCCAGATCCTTGATCTGTACGACCGGGACGGGTCCAATGCCGCCCAAATGCTGCGCACCTATGATCTCGCCCGTGAAAGACTGGCCCAGATGGAGGCACAGCGCGCCGAACTCGATATCGCCATTCAAGAATTGCAGACCGAACTGGCCGCAGGCGAAGGGGCAGTCTCTGCCGTCCGCCGCGCTGCTGAATAGATAGATAAACCGGAGGAGCCCCTGATGCCCAGCTATGCCGCGCCCGTAAAAGACATGCAGTTTCTGTTGCACGATGTGCTGAAAGTGTCCGAGCAGGATGTGCGCGGCTATAGTGATCTGGACCAGGGCTTTACCGAAGCTGTTCTGGAGGAAGCAGGCAAAGTGGCAAGCGCCGTGCTTGCCCCGCTGAACCTTAGCGGAGATCGTGAAGGCTGCACGCTGGAAAACGGCGTGGTGCGGACACCCAAGGGCTTTGATGCGGCGTTCAAGGCAATGAAAGAGGGCGGCTGGACAGCGCTGGATTGCGACCCCGAATACGGCGGGCAGGGTCTGCCCTATCTGATGGGCACCGCAGTGGGCGAGATTTTCGTGTCAGCCAACATGGCCTTCAACATGTATCAGGGCCTGACCCACGGCGCCTATTCCGCCATCCACGCGAATGGCACGTCCGAGCAAAAGGCCAAGTACCTGCCGAAGATGGTATCGTGCGACTGGACCGGCACCATGAACCTGACCGAACCGCTCTGTGGGTCCGATCTGGG
>JANNNF010000531.1:0-1804 GCA_031398405.1 Rhodobacterales bacterium
CACAGCAGCACCTCGCCCACCTCCGGCTTCACATAGACAAACGTCTGCAACTCCTGCCCCGCCTTTTTTGACCGCAAGGGGGCGTGCATCATCATCGGCAGCCGCGGGTCTTCCAGTTTCAGGGCACTGGTCCCTTTGGGCATCGACACATAAGTGGTGCCGGAAATTACCGAATGGGGGTGGATGTGGCTCGCGTGCATCCCACCTTCAGGCAGGATGTTAATCCAAAACGACCCGCATTTCAGCTTTTTGTCGCCCAGATCAAAGCATAAGTCCTTGCAGAACGCCGCTACATGCTTGTCCAGCGCCTTTTCAAGATCGGCAAATACCGGGAACCGCCAAGGCAGATCGTTCAAGGACGCATAAGATGTATAGCCGGGATAGCCGTTGTCCTCGCACCACTGCTGGCCGGCCTCGTCGTCCTCTGCAATCGCTTCACAGGATGCTTTTAACTCGGCGTAGTCCACCTTACGCTTGCCCAGTTCGCTCAGTTTGGCGCGGTACAGGCGGGTGACGAACAGGGATGAAATCTCGGCCATGGCAGGCTCCTATAAGCAAAAGGCCCCGCCGTTTCCGGCAGGGCCCAATCCGTAGGGCGGGCTTCACCCCGCCGTTCTCACCAGTCTTCGCGCACGACCACGCGGGTGGTCACCGGCAGCTTCATCGCACCAAGGCGCAGAGCCTCGCGCGCAATGACTTCCGACACGCCGTCGATTTCGAACATGATGCGGCCCGGTTTCACCTTGGCTGCCCAATAATCGACCGAACCTTTACCCTTACCCATCCGCACTTCGGTGGGCTTGGACGAAACTGGAACGTCCGGGAAAATCCGGATCCAGACCCGGCCCTGACGCTTCATGTGGCGGGTGATCGCGCGGCGAGCCGCTTCGATCTGCCGAGCGGTGACCCGCTCGGGCTCGGTGGCTTTCAGCGCGAAAGAACCGAAGTTCAACAGGAAGCCGCCTTTGGCTTCGCCGTGGATGCGGCCTTTGTGCTGCTTGCGGAACTTGGTCCGTTTTGGTTGCAACATCTGTTTTCTCCCTTACGCGCGTTCGCGGTCGCGGCGCGGGCCGCGCGGCGCGGGGCCATCCGCAGCTTCTGCCAGACGACGATCATGGGCCTGCGGATCATGCTCTAGGATTTCGCCTTTGAAGATCCAGACCTTCACCCCGATGATCCCATAAGGGGTCGTGGCTTCCGACAGCGCATAGTCAATGTCAGCGCGCAGGGTGTGCAACGGCACACGACCTTCGCGGTACCATTCTGTCCGCGCAATCTCGGCACCGCCAAGACGGCCACCGACGTTCACGCGGATGCCTAAGGCCCCCATGCGCATCGCGTTCTGCACGCCGCGCTTCATGGCGCGACGGAAAGACACCCGACGCTCCATCTGCTGTGCAATGGATTCTGCCACGAGTTGTGCGTCCAGTTCCGGCTTGCGGATCTCAACGATGTTCAGGTGCAGTTCCGACTTGGTGAACACGGTCAGCTTCTTGCGAAGCGTTTCGATGTCGGCACCTTTTTTACCGATGATCACGCCTGGACGTGCGGTGTGAATGGTCACACGGCACTTTTTGTGCGGGCGCTCGATGATGACGCGGCTGATGCCGGCCTGCTTGCACTCTTCGTGAATGTATTCACGCATGCGCAGGTCTTCCAGCAGCAGGTTGCCGTAATCTTTCGATTCAGCAAACCAGCGGCTGTCCCAGGTGCGGTTGACCTGAAGACGCATCCCGATAGGGTTGACCTTCTGACCCATTATGCAGACTCCCCGACTTGACGCACGATGATCGTCAGCTCGCTG
>JANNNF010000533.1:0-2925 GCA_031398405.1 Rhodobacterales bacterium
GGTCGCGGTGGCAAACAGCGTGCACGTAACCAGTGCAGCGACCGCCATCGAACCCGGTACACGCCGCGTCGCTATGAACAGCGTCGAGAACAGGCGATCGACGATGTTGGCGCGTTCGACGATGTAGCCCATGAACAGGAACAGCGGGATCGCGGTCAGCACGTCGTTCGACATCACCGAATAGGTCTGGTTGATGAACAGATCGAAGATCCGGTTGTTGAAAAACCCCTCGATCCAAGTGATCGACGAGGTCCAGGCGTCGGCCTCTTCGGTCAGGCGGTTGTAGCTGCGCCACATCCGGTCGGGGTCGAAGTAGGCGTAGTAGCCAAAGAAAATGCCCATCGCCATAAGGGTAAAGGCGATGGGAAAGCCCAGAAAGGTGATGCCGATGAACAGAAACAGCATCATCAGGGCGACTTGCGGATCGGTCACTTCACTTCTCCCAGCTTGCCCTGTGCCATCGCTTCGATCAGCACCTCGTCGGTTTCTCGCACGTCTTTTTCGGGGAGCAACCAGTAGCCGTCGCGGATGCACAGCACGCAGCGCATCATCTGCGCGATCCCCTGGATGAACAAAAGGATCCCCGCCGCGACCAGTACCGACTTGAACTGAAAGATCGGGATGCCGGCCGGGCTGTTGATGCTAACCTCGGAATAGCCCCAAGACCGCGACGAATACTTGAACCCGGTTATGATCAGCGCGGTCACGCCCGGAAAAAAGAAGATCACATACAGAACCAGATCGGTCCAAGCCTGCGCGCGCGGTCGCCATAGCCGATAGATGAAATCACCCCGGACATGGCCGTTGCTCGACAGGGTGTATGCCCCCGCCATCATGAACAGCGTGCCATACATGATGAACGAGACATCCAGCGACCAGGGTGTCGGCGCGTTGAACAGATAGCGCACCAGCACCTCGTAACTGGTGCCAAGCGTCATCAGGACGATCAGCCAGCCGAACATCTTGCCGAACCATGCCGACAGGCGGTCGGCAAATCCAATGAAACCGAGCATATGGCACCTTTCGAGACAGCAAAGCATGCCCGGCGCGCAAAGTTGCGAATCGGGCAATGCACGGGTTTAATCATGCCAGCAGGATCAGAGCTTCAACTTGCCGGGGAAGTAATGCTCGTAGGCGAGCCCGAGGTCGGCCGCGTTCATCAACTCGTAATAGGCCACCTGTTCGACCCAGGCACGCTGGCTGTCGAGAACCTTCTTCGCAAAAGGATCGGTTTCCAGATCAACGATCAGCTTGTCCCAGGCCTCCAGCTGTGCGGCCAAGATTTCCTTCGACGTCCGGTGCACCGTCACGCCGCTTTCGTTCTGTAACTTTGCAAGGTCGGCCGAATACGACTTCATCGCCAGCGCCAAGTTGGCGGTGGCAGACGCCTCGACGCCGTATTTCAGAATGGCTTGTAGGTCGGGGGCCAGATCATCCATGAAGTCTTTGTTGAACAAAAATTCAAAGGACTCCGACGCCTGATGGTAGGACGACAGGTAGTAGTGCTTGGCCACGTCCTGCGCGCCGAACCGGCTGTCGGACGACGGGTTGTTGAACTCGAACGCGTCAATCACGCCACGCTCCATCGCGGGCACGATCTCACCGCCCGGGAGCTGGGCCACAGACATCCCCATGCCCTGCAACAGGTCCGCCGCAAGCCCCACTGTGCGATACTTGAAGCCCTGCAGGTCGGCCACGGTGCTGATCGGTTCCTTGAACCAGCCGAACGGCTGGGCGGGCATCGGCATTCCCATGAAGCCGTAAACATTCAGCCCTAGCATGTCTTGCGTCAGCTCGCGGTAAAACTCCGCCCCGCCACCTTGATAGAACCAGCCGAGCATCGTCGAGGCAGAACCGCCAAAAACAGGACCGGTCCCGAAGAACGAAGCAGCCTTAGATTTGCCGTACCAGTAGACCGGCACGGTATGCGCGGCGTCAATCACGCCGTCGTTTACCGCGTCCATGACTTGGAAAGCACCCACCACGGCCCCTGCCGGAAGCAGGTCGACCTTCAGTCGCTCGCCGGACATTGCCTCGACACGGGTAATGTACTCGCGGGCCATATCCATCCAGATGTCGGTTGCAGGCCACGAGCTCTGCATCTTGATAACAAGGGGCGCCTGCGCAAGCACCGCCGGAGCGGAAAGCACGGTGGCTGCTGCGGCGCCTACACCTGCGAGCGTGCCGGAGCGCAGAAACGAGCGGCGCGAATGCGCCTTGATCAAAATGTCGGTCATGTCATCCTCCCAGATGTCTTTTCGTGCACAAGCGATGCGCGGAGGCCTAGCCTTGCTGCATTAAGTTCGTCTGGCAAGGCCTTTGCCTCCGCAAACTGGATATTTTCTTTTGAACAATCCGAGTTCGGTGCGCATAGCCGCCTGTTTCGCTGCCACTATTGCCGACGCCCGAGACGAAGTCGATGATCCGGTCGTTGCCTGTCTCGCCCTTGAAGACAAAGACATCTGCATCTGCGCCGCCCACCAGCGCATCGTTGCCTCGCCGTCCGTCGAGGCGATCGGAACCAATCCCGCCTACCAGAAAGTCCTTGTTCAAGCCACCGATCAACCGGTCGTTGCCCATCCCGGCATTGATATAGTGGGCCTCGGTTTCACCGACTTCGTTGAACTTATCATCGCCACCGGTCTCAGTTCGACGACGTCGAACTGATCGCCCCGCTGGACGCCGCTGACAAGATCGCGCAGGTCGAAGGTGAAATTGGCATTGCTTTCGAAGGTTATGCCCTGGTCGTCAAACCGGCTTACTGCGCCGACCAGCGCGCCGGCGTCGTCTTCGGCTTGTACGCAAACCGCCAATCCACCGTCATCGTTCAGCACCGTGTTGCAGTCGAGCGCGAGATCGTTGCCGACCTCGACGCTCGTGAAGGGCAGCCTGACCTGTTTGCCCGCGTAATCGGCGCTGATCTCC
>JANNNF010000545.1:0-2537 GCA_031398405.1 Rhodobacterales bacterium
AAGCTGGACAGGTTTTCTTCAAAAAACCACGACATCAGGGCGAAACGTGCGGCGTCGTCGTCCACATCAATGAACTGATCTTTCAGGGTGGCAACCCCCAAGGGTACTGAAATCCAGTCCACCACCCGCGCCACAGCCCCCTCGCCTTGCGCGTTAAATCCCATGTGCAGGCGCATGATGGCCTTGGGCCGATCATCCGGGGCAACGGCGGAGAGGTCGATCCAGACCAGCTCGGTGGACCCGCCACCTATATCGACCACCAGTAGTTGTTCCGTCTTGGGGCTGACCAGCGGCGCGCAGGAAATAACCGCCAAACGGGCTTCCTCTTCAGGCGCTATGATTTCCATCGCCAATCCGGTTTCACGACGGACCTGCTTGATGAATTCCTTGGCGTTTTTGGCACGGCGGCAGGCTTCGGTCGCCACCAGACGCATTCGGCGCACCCCGTGTTTTTCAATCTTCTTGCTGCAAATCCGCAAAGCCTGAATGGTGCGCCCCATCGAGGCGCGCGACAGGCGCCCGGACGCCTCCAGCCCCGCGCCAAGCTGCACGGTCTTGGAAAAGCTGTCCAGCACCTGGAACTGACTGCCCCGCGGTTGGGCAATCAGCATCCGGCAACTGTTGGTTCCCAGATCCAGCGCTGCGTACAGCGCAAGGCCCGGGTCGGCAGGGGCCGACGGCTCAACCAACGGGGAAATGCCATCAGGCATCTCGACCGGCACAGGCTTTGCGTCCGCCCCTAGGGGACGCTCGGGCGTCATAATCGCCCTCCAATATGGTTAGGACCAAAGGTAGTGCCGATGACCCGGACGTGCAAGCCGCGATGGCAGGCCGCGACATCAATCCGTCGCATGATCAGTACGAAGCATCTTCAGGCATCACCGCATCGCGCGCGCTTAGAAACTGCGCTAAGGACTGGCGGAGTCGCATCAAGCGCGCGCCATGTCGAAAACCGACATCGGCTGTCGGGGTTGTGCGATTATCAACAGGGTCTAATGCAGCAAGGAATCGGGCCGATGGCGGATGTGACAATCGTTTACTGGCGGGATATTCCCGCGCAGGTCATCGTCGGAAAAGGGCGGTCGGGGTCTAAGGTGCAATTGACCGAACGCTTTGAGCAGGCGATTGACCGCTGTGCCATGAAGATCGGTGCCAAGGACAGCGACAGCTATCTGGCCGAGTGGCGCAAAGCCCCTGCCTATGCGGTCGACGGTGACGCGCCCGACGTGGCAAAGGCCGAAGCTGCCCGGATCGAAGCTGAATACGACACGGCTCGTCTGAAAACCCTGATTGATGCGATGGGCTGGGCGCAGGCCTGACCCCTTAACGGAGACCCCGATGGCCTTGTTCAATTTCCGCCGCGACACAGCCCCTGCCCCAACTGCGACAGCGCAGGTAGAGGCGTTTTTGCAGGGCTATTCCATCGAGGTGATGCCGCGCACTGCTGAGAAAATCGAAAGTTTCCGCGATCTGCTGCCGAAAGGCACCCGGGTTTACATCGCCCATATCGAGGGCACCCCGATTGAAGACATGGTCGCCACAGCTCGCCGGATCAATGCCGAAGGGTTTACCGTGATGCCGCACTTTCCGGCGCGGATCATCCCCGACAAGGCCACCCTTGCCGACTGGATTTCCCGTTATCAGGGCGAGGCGAACGTGACCCAAGCCCTGTTGCTGGGGGGCGGTGTGAATACTCCCGCCGGTGATTTCGACAGTTCCATGCAAATGATGGAAACCGGGTTGTTTGACGGCTTCAAACGGCTACACGTCGCGGGTCACCCAGAAGGCAACAAGGACATCGACAAATCCGGCGGCGATGCCATCGTCTTGCAGGCGCTGAAGTGGAAGCAGGCTTTTGCCGACCGGTCAGACGCCGACATGGCGATTGCGACCCAGTTTTGCTTTGAGGCCGACCCGGTGATTGGCTGGGCAAACCGTCTGGCGGCGGAAGGCATCAAGCTGCCGATCCACATCGGTGTCGCAGGCCCCGCCAAGCTGCAAACCCTGATCAAATTTGCCATTGCCTGCGGCGTCGGGCCGTCCTTGCGCGTGTTGCAAAAACGGGCGATGGATGTAACCAAACTGCTGCTGCCCTATGAGCCTACCGACGTGATAAATGCATTGGCGGCACACAAGGCTGCGAACCCCGACTTTGGGATCGAACAGGTCCACTTCTTCCCGCTTGGTGGCATAAAGACAAATGCCGCTTGGGCCACTGATCATGGCGGCGCTTCGGGTGTTCCGGCCTCGCGTAGTTAAGAAAAAGGTTTAAGAATGACCCGTACCGTCATAGAATCAAAAACTAAAACTGTTGTCATCGGCTTTGAAGAACCCTTTTGCGTGATTGGCGAGCGGATCAACCCGACCGGCCGCAAAAAACTGGCTGTTGAACTTGAGGCCGGGAATTTTGAAACCGTGCTGCGCGACGCGCTGGAACAGGTCGCCTGCGGGGCGATGGTGCTGGACGTGAACTCGGGTGCTGTGTTCACCAACAAGATGGCCGAGGATCCCCGTTACGCCGACAACAATTTTGTAGA
>JANNNF010000017.1:0-14325 GCA_031398405.1 Rhodobacterales bacterium
TCCATACTACTTTTGAATGGTCGCAGATGCAGGTGCAGCGACGGCCCAAGCGGCCCAGTCAGGTGCGGCGCACGCACCGCATCTGCGGGCGGGTCACTCTGGCGATTGCAGCATCACTTGCCGCGATTGCGAGGCAAACTCGCGGCGTAGCAGCACAAATGATGTCAAGATTGCTCCGATGATCAGCGCCCATGGCCCGATCATCCAGCCAAGTGCGCCAAGTGCAAAATAGATCGCCCGCAGACCCCGGTTGAAACTTTTGGCCGCGGTGATGTTGATCTCGGCCGCCTGGCCTGCGCGGTGCAGCGCTGTGGGATGGTCAGGGTCGTTGGGCACAGCGGCCATCAGGATTGAACAATAGCCAAACAACCGATGCGCCCAGATGAATTTAAGCAGCGCATTGGCCAGAAACCCGACGACAAGGATCACCTTCACCTCTACCCGCACGCTGCCCGAGGCGAGTGTCAGGTCATGCGCCAGCCCTTCGACCACTGCCGCATTGCCGATCAGCGCCACACCACCACCGATGGCGATCATGCAGGCCGAGGCGAAAAAGGCCGTGCCCTGGCGCAGGCTGTCAATCACAGTGGCGTCGAAAATCCGAGGCTGGCGGGTGACGAATTGTACCATCCAGTCGCGACGGTACGCCTTCATCAGGGTGGACACCGACGGGTGGCCTGCGGGGGGGTGTTCAATGATCCACCCTGTTGCCACCCAAAGCCCGAGGATCAGCGCCAGCGCCGTGATATCAAGCGGTGTGATCTTGCCGATCTGGGTGAAAAGGTCCATGCTGCCAGTTTAAGGATTTGCGCGCGTGGCTCATCAAAAAACGGTGGGACGGGGCAAATTTTGATAATGCTGATGCCATCGGGAATGGTTGCTTGCGTGATTGCCGTGATTGGTTATATTATTTTACCAATAGCCGATCCTTTGCAAATGAGGTCCGTCCATGGATATGCCGGTGCCCAATTCCTCTATCCTGTCCCGCAAAGCGGCTATCGTGGCGCGGCTGCGGGCCGTGTTGCCGCATGATGCGGTGATCGAGGATGCCGCCGAAGTGCGGGCCTATGAATGTGATGCGTTGACCGCGTATCGCTGCCCGCCGTTGGCGGTGGTGTTGCCGCGCACCACTGATGAAGTCGCAGCGATCATGCGGCTGTGCCATGCAGAAGGTGTGCCGGTGGTGCCGCGCGGGGCGGGCACCAGTCTTGCCGGCGGGTCGCTGCCAACGGCGGATTGCGTGGTGCTGGGTGTGGCCAGGATGAACGGGGTGATCGAGACCGATTATGACAACCGCTTTATCCGTGTACAATCGGGGCGCACGAACCTGAGCGTGACGGGTGCAGTCGAGGCGGATGGGTTTTTCTATGCGCCGGACCCCTCCAGCCAGTTGGCCTGCGCAATCGCGGGCAATATCGCGATGAATTCGGGGGGGGCACATTGTCTGAAATACGGGGTGACGACCAATAACCTGCTGGGCGTGACGCTGGTGCAGATGGACGGCACTGTGGTGCAGATCGGCGGGCCTTACATGGACGCGATGGGAATTGATCTGTTGGGGGTGATCTGCGGGTCGGAAGGGCAGTTGGGGGTGGTCACGGAAGCCACCTTGCGCATTTTGCCAAGACCCGAAGGCGCGCGGCCCGTGCTGATTGCGTTTGATGCAAACGAGGTGGCGGGGGAATGTGTGTCTGACATCATTCGTGCCGGAATTTTGCCGGTTGCGATCGAATTCATGGACCGTCCCTGCATCGAGGCATGCGAGGCCTTTGCCCATGCGGGCTATCCGGTGTGCGAGGCGCTGCTGATTGTCGAGGTCGAAGGCTCGCCCGCCGAAATTGACGAGCAATTGGCCCGGATCATCGAAATCGCTCGCCGTCACAACCCGGTGGAATTGCGCGAGGCGGCGGATGAGGATCAGGCCAAGCGCATCTGGTTGGGTCGCAAATCGGCGTTCGGGGCCTTGGGGCAGATCAACGACTACATGTGTCTGGACGGGACCATTCCGGTATCGAGTCTGCCGTACGTTCTGCGCCGAATTGGCGAGATGAGCCGCGCCGTGGGCCTGGATGTGGCCAACGTCTTTCATGCGGGTGACGGCAACATGCACCCGCTGATCTTGTTTGACGCAAACAAACCCGGCGATCTGGAACTGTGTGAGGCTTTGGGGGCCGATATCTTGAAGCTGTGCGTTGAAGTGGGCGGCTGTCTGACCGGCGAGCACGGCGTGGGGATCGAAAAGCGCGACCTGATGTCGGTGCAGTTTACGGATGCGGATATGGAGGCGCAATGCTGGGTCAAAGACGTATTTGACCCGCGCTGGCTGCTGAACCCGGCCAAGGTGTTTCCGTTGCGGGTGACGGCGGGGCGGCGGGCTGCTTGAAACCGCCGGCGGACTTTGCGTCCCCCGGACCCCCTGCAGGATATTTTTAGACAGAAAATGGGTGAGGCGATGCGGCCGGGGAATGAGTCGGAACTGGCAGAGGCGGTGCGAGGGGCGAATGGGCCGTTGCGTATTGTCGGAGGGGGAACGCGGGGGATCGGGCGGGTCGGGGTGTCCGAGGTGCTGGATGTGTCCGGGCTGTCGGGAATTTCGCTTTATGAGCCCGGGGCGCTGACCCTTGTGGCGGGGGCTGGGACGCCTTTGGCCGAGGTGCAGGCGGTGCTGGCAGAACAGCGTCAGCGGCTGGCGTTTGAGGTGCCGGATTTGCGGCGACTGTTGGGGCGGTCTGGTGCGTCTACTTTGGGCGGGGTTGTTGCGGTGAACGCCTCTGGCCCGCGCCGGGTGCAGGTGGGGGCGTGTCGGGATGCTTTGCTTGGGGTACGGTTTGTCGATGGGGCCGGGGTGGTGGTCAAGAACGGTGGGCGGGTGATGAAGAACGTCACCGGCTATGATCTGGTCAAGCTGATGGCGGGGGCGCATGGCACCTTGGGGGTGCTGGCCGAGGTGGCATTCAAGGTGCAAGCGGTGCCTGAGGCCGAGGCGACGCTCGTGTCGGGGCCGTTGGATGCATCGGCGGCGGTAGCGGCGATGGCGGTTGGTCTGACCTCACCCTTTGATGTATCGGGAGCGGCCTGGAACAGTCGCGCGATGGTGCGGGTCGAAGGGATGGCGGGTTCTGTTGCATACCGCGCGGGCGAGTTGGTCAAGCGGTTGCCGGGGTTTGACGTGGTGACGGGGGAAGCAAGTGCAGCCCTGTGGGCCGGGGTGCGGGATGTGACGGCGTTCGCGGATGCACCCGGGGTGGTGTGGCGGGTCGTGGTGAAGCCGTCGGATGCGCCGCAGGTGTTGGCGGCGTTACACGATAGGCCGCACCGGGCTGTGATGGATTGGGGGGGTGGGCTGATCTGGCTGTTGATGGACGGGGGGGCAGATATCTTGCGCGCGGCGGTGACGCGGTTGGGCGGTCATGCGACTGTGGTGCGGGGGCACGCGGTGGTGCCGGTGTTTCACCCGGAACCTGCGGCGGTGGCTGTGCTGACTGCCGGGTTGCGGGCAAAGTTTGATCCGCGCGGAATATTTAACCCCGGTATGTTTGGGCCCGGCAGTTTTGGTGGTGTGGCCTGATGCAAACGAATTTTTCGCCTGAACAGTTGGAAACCCCCAGCCTTGCGCGGGCCAACGAGATCTTGAGGTCATGCGTGCATTGCGGGTTTTGCACCGCGACTTGCCCGACCTATCAGGTGTTGGGCGATGAATTGGACAGCCCGAGGGGGCGAATTTATCTGATCAAGGACATGCTGGAAAAGGGTGAGCCTGCCGATGCGCAGACGGTCAAGCATGTGGATCGCTGCTTGTCTTGTCTGGCCTGCATGACCACCTGCCCGTCGGGTGTGCATTACATGCACCTGGTGGATACCGCGCGGGACTACATCGAGAAAACCTATAAACGCCCTTTGGTTGACAGGATGCTGCGGTCGGTTCTGGCGCATGTGATCCCATACCCTACGCGGTTCCGGCTGGCCTTGCTTGGGGCCAAGATGATGCGGCCCTTTGCGCGGCTGGTGCCGGATGCGCGGTTGCGGGCGATGCTGGCGATGGCACCGAAGGTTATTCCTGCCGTATCGCGCAATGATGACCCCCAGGTGTTTTGCGCAGAAGGTACGCCCCGGATGCGGGTGGCCTTGATGACGGGCTGTGCGCAAAAGGCGCTGAACACCGATATCAATGATGCAACCATCCGTCTGCTGACAAGGTTGGGTGCAGAGGTCGTAGTGGCAAAGGGGCAGGGATGCTGCGGGGCGCTGACGCATCATATGGGCAAGGCGAAACTCGCACACGGGTCGGCTGCGGCAAATATCGCGGCCTTCATGGCGGAAAAACGGGCTGGGGGGCTGGACGGGATTGTGATCAACACAAGCGGGTGCGGCACCACGGTCAAGGATTACGGGCATATGTTCCGGGATGATGCTCTTGCGGCGGATGCGGCGGTCGTGGCCGGGCTGGCAATGGATGTCAGCGAAGTTTTGGTGAAGCTGGGCCTGCCCGAGGGTGCGCCGAAGGGATTGCGGGTGGCCTATCACGCGGCGTGTTCCTTGCAGCATGGCCAGCAAATCAAGACCGCCCCCAAGGATTTGCTGAAACGCGCAGGGTTTACGGTGGTGGAGCCTGCTGACAGCCATCTGTGCTGCGGGTCTGCGGGGACCTATAACCTGTTGCAGCCCGAGATTTCGGCGCAGTTGAAGGCGCGCAAAGTGCTGACTCTGGAGGCCAAATCACCCGACATCATCGCGGCAGGCAATATCGGGTGCATGATGCAGATCGGGTCGGGGACCGGGGTGCCGGTCGTGCATACGGTGGAGTTGCTGGATTGGGCCACAGGGGGGCCAAAACCGCGCGCGCTGATCTGACCGTCCCTTGCGCCACCTGTTTTCATTTGCCACAAATCAGCCAAGGTTGCGGGGTATCGCGCAGAGACTTGAGGAGTGGGGTTTCATGCGCGTCTTCTGGGTTTTGATTTTGGTTTTGTGTTTGTTGGGGGCAGCCCCGGCTGTGGCGCAGACGGTTGCGCATGATGGGGCGCTGGTCAGTCTTGAGACGGCCGATGCCTCGCGCGGGTGGGAAGGCGTGGGCAAGCTGTTGCTGGGCAAGCGCGGCTTTTGCACCGGTACGCTGATTGCACCGCAAATGGTGCTGACGGCGGCGCATTGCCTTTTTGACAAGGATACCGGCGCGCGGATCGCGGTGTCGGAAATGCAGTTTCTGGCCGGGTGGCGCAATGGGCGGGCTGCGGCGTACCGTGGCGTGCGCCGCGCCGTCGGGCACCCGGAATACATCTACAGCGGGCGCGACAAGCTGGACCGGGTGGGGTTTGACCTTGCGCTGATCGAGCTGGATCAGCCGATCCGCCTGCCATCGCTGGTCCCGTTTGAGACGGATAAGTCCCCGGTGCAGGGTGCCAGTGTGGGGGTGGTGTCCTATGCGCAGGACCGGTCGGAAGCGCCGTCGATGCAGGATTTGTGCGAGGTACTGGCAACCCGGCACGATGTGCTCGTGCTGTCGTGCAACGTGGATTTCGGGTCGTCAGGCTCGCCAGTGTTTTCAATCCGCGACGGGGTGGCGCGGGTGATATCAGTGGTATCGGCCAAGGCCGAAGTTGAGGGGCGCAAGGTGGCGCTGGCCGCCCCATTGGAGGCGACGCTGGTCGAACTGCAAGCGGCGCTTGCGGCGGAAAACCCGCCGCGCATGGGGGCGCAGGGCGTGAAACTGCTGTCAGGCGGGGCGGCATCGGGCGGTGCGAAATTCGTGAAACCCTGAGTAATCCGGGGGCTTGAAACCCTTGGGTGGTTTTCCCATCTGAGATGTACCGGGGTGCCATAACGGGCCCCGTATCTTGTGCCCGAGCCCAGCGATGGGGCGGGCGTCAACCATCGCTTGAATGAGGATGACCCATGCGTAACTTTGATCTTGCCCCACTATACCGTGCCACTGTCGGCTTTGACCGCATCGCTGATCTGATGGACCGTGCGCTGACCGCCGATGTGGCGCAGCCGACCTACCCGCCTTATAACATTGAAAAAACCGCTGATCTTGCTTACCGCATTTCGGTGGCTGTGGCGGGGTTTGGGCCAGAGGAGCTGTCGGTCGAGGTGAAGGAGGCCACGCTGGTCGTATCGGCCCGCAAGGCTGGTGAGGATACCCCCCGCAGCTATCTGCACCGTGGCATCGCCACTCGCGCCTTTGACCGCCGCTTTGCGCTGGCCGATCATGTCCGCGTCACCGGGGCCACCCACGAGCACGGGATGCTGCACATCGACCTTGTGCGCGAAACCCCCGAGGCGCTGAAACCCCGCCGAATCGAGATCGCTGTTGGCAGTTGGGGCGGTGCCAAGACTGATGGCGCGATTGAAGGTAAGGCGGTTGAGACGCTCACCGTTTGATCTTTGAGGAGATGGTGAGGCGCGCTGGAGAAGTCTGGCGCGCCTTTTTCATGTCTGCGCTTTGCGGCCGCTGGTGTAAGTGGGGGTTTCACACCCCCACACCCCCGTGGGATATTTAAAGACAGAAAATGCAAATTTTAGACAAGATTTAGGGAGTTGCGGACAGGCTTTGGGCCAGACGCATCAGGGTGATTGCCTCGGCGCGCAGGCCCTGGGGGTCGTCTTCGCGTGTGGCAGTGGCCAGCGCGATGGCGTCAGTCCAGCTCCAGTTGCCCAAGTAGGGCGCGCCTTGCAGAAGTTGGCCGAAGCCTGCAATGGCAGTGGCGAAGGTGGGAACGGCGGGCTGGTTGGACAGGATCGGGGTTTCGATGAGGGTAGATGCCATGGCCCCGGGGGCTTTGGTGCGCAGGCGCAGGAATCCGAGTTCCGGGGTGTCAGAAGTTGGTGCTGCGCCGTAGCGCAGCGGGTCTGCGGCCAGGGCCGGGCTGCCGGGAGAGGTGATTTCGTAGATGGCGGTGACTTGGTGGCCTGCGCCGATCTCACCCGCATCCACCCTGTCATTGTTGAAATCGGTGCGGGCGAGGGCGCGGGTTTCATAGCCGATCAGCCGGTACTCGGCGATCTGGGCGGGGTTCCATTCCACTTGGATTTTCACATCATTGGCAATGGGGAACAGCGCCCCGGTCAACTGATCGACCAGCACTTTTTGCGCCTCGGCCAGGGTGTCGATGTACGATGCCGTACCGTTGCCGTTTTGCGCCAGGGCTTGCATGGCGGCGTCATCCAGATTGCCGCGACCAAAGCCCAGCACTGACAGATGGGCGGTGTGGCGGTTGCGGGCAACGTAAGCCTTCAGTCCTTCGGGATCGCTGATCCCGACGTTAAAATCGCCATCGGTTGCCAGCAGGATACGGCTGACCTCGCCGTCTTGGGTCATCTCTGCGGCGGTCTGATAGGCCAGTGCCAGACCTTCCGCCCCGGCGGTGGAGCCGCCTGCTTCAAGCCGGTCGAGAGCCGCGAGGATTGTGGCCGGATCTGACGCAGGCGTCGGTGCCAAGATGCTGCCCGCAGACCCCGCATAGGCCACGATGGCGACCTGATCCATGCCGCGCAGTTGCGGCAGCATCAGGCGCAGCGATTGCTTGAGCAACGGCAGTTTGTTCGCGTCCTGCATTGACCCCGAGGTATCGATCAGCAGCACGAGGTTCAGCGCGGGGCGGTCAGCCATGGCGGGCAGGCGGCCTTGGAGGCCGATCTGCACAAGGCGGGTGTTCGGGTTCCACGGGGTTTGCAACACGCGGATATCTGCGGCAAAAGCCGCATCTCCAGTGGGGGCGGGGTAGGTGTAGGGGAAGTAATTGATCATCTCCTCGACCCGGATCGCTGTGGGGTCGGGCAGTCGACCTGCGGTGATTGAGGACCGGGCGAGGGCATAGGACGCGGTATCCACATCAATGGAGAAGGTGGAAATCGGGGTTTCAGCCGTGATCTGCACCGGGTTGATGAGAGCGTTGGCGTAGGATTCGGTATCCGTCTGGGCTTGTGGGACCGGGTCGGGGGCGCGCAGGGTAAGGCTGTCAATCGTGAGGGTCGGTTCAGGGGCGGCCATCGAGGTGGCTGCCGGTTCTGGCGCGGTAGCCGTGGCCACTGCCATGGCATCTTGTTCGGTGGTGGCCGCGGGGGCGGGGGCTGTCTCTCGTCGCAGTTGAGGCGCATGGGGGGCCACCTCGGGCCGTTTGACAGTGCGGGTTTGGGCGGGGCGGGCTGCGTCTTGCAGGGTGGTCAGATCGGGCTGCGGGGCCTCGGTTGCAGTGGTGGGCAGGGGGGTATCCCCGCTGATCAGCGGCCATGTCACCACGACGCCGACGCAGAGCGCGGCAAGGGAGGTGGTCAGGCCAAGGGCAGGGCGGGCGGTCAGGGATTGCAGCATGGCGCGTACTCCGGCAAGAACACCCCGCGTATTGCGGGCAGTCTTGGGACGCGGCGTGTCGGCCGATCCTTGGGTGCGGTCGTAGATTTTCATCGCTTGGGCAATTGTGGCCGCGCGGGCGGCGGCGTCTGCTTTAGGCGAGGCTTGCAGGGCCTTGCGCAGGGCATCAAGATCATCGGTCATGTCGTGCCCTCCTGTTTGGCAATCTGGCGCAGGCGTTTTTTCACTTCGGACATGCGCCACGCGATGGTGCCTTCTGACAGACCCAGCACGCGGGCGGCTTCGGCCTGGGTCATGTCTTCGCCCAAGACCAGTGCCACGGTGTCACGCAGTTCTGGTGGCAGTTGCGCCATGGTTTGGGTCAGCCAGGCGGCAGCATCGCGGTCGGTCGCAATCTTATCTTGCCGGGCCAGTTCCCAATCGCCCCAGCCTGCGGACGCGCGGGTTCGGGTGGCCTGCCTGCGGCGCAGATCATGGGCGGCGTTGACCGTAACCCGGTATAGCCATGTCGTAAATCGCGCATCGCCGCGCCAAGTGGCCAGTTTGGCAGGCAGGGAGGTGCAGATATCTTGACACAGGTCCTGCGCATCGGCCCGGTTGCCCGTCAGCCGCCAGCACAGCCCCAACACCCGGTCATAGTGCCGTTCCAACAATACGCCAAAGGCGCTGCTGTCGCCGCTGGCGGCGGCTGTGGCCAAGGTTTCATCGGGTGTGTTGATCAGCATTACGGATAGTTGGACGCAAGTGAGGGGGCAATTCTTGGGGGTCGGAGGAAACAATTTTCACATCCAGCACGCGCAGGTGTGATTTCCGTTGATCACCAGGATCGTGCATCCTTGATCTCATATCAAAGCCATGAGGTTTGCCATGAAATCCCTTATCATTTCCGCTGCCGTTCTGCTGGCGCTTGCTGGGCCTTCTCTGGCGCAGAACCGTTTTATCTCGGCCTATACCGAGGCGCGGATTCACTATCTGTTGCCGGAGGCGGATACCACGAATGTGACGGGCGGACAGTCCTATATCATCGACCAGATCTTCATGAGCGGGCCGGACAGCGAGTATCACAGCGACCTTGATCGCCGGAACGCGCTGCGCATCTTGTTGCAAAAAGTGCCGGGCGGTTTGCCAGATCGGGGTTGATCAGGCGCGGCTGACCAGCACTTTGTCTATGCGGCGGTCGTCCAGATCAATAACCTCAAATCGCCAGCCTGCCGCCGTTACATGGTCGCCAAGGGCGGGAATGCGGCGCAACTGGTTCAGCACAAGGCCTGCGACGGTTTCATAGTCACCTGCGAGTTCGCGGGGCAGGTTCAGGCGATCGCAAAACTCGTCTGCGGGCATCCAGCCTGCGACCAGCAAGCTGCCGTCTTCACGCGTGGCTATGGCGGGTTCATCGGCGGTGGCGGCTGCGATGGTGCCGGTGATGGCCTCCAGAATGTCGCCCGAGGTGATGATGCCTTCGAAGTTCCCATACTCATCGTAGACCAGTGCCAGATGGTGTTCCGATTTGTGAAGTGTCTCCATCACGTCGATAGCGTCTGTCATATCGGAAATCACCGGCACTTCACGCAGCAGGGCCTTCACGTCCAAAGTCTCACGGCGCGACACCGTGTTGAAGGCCTGTGCCAGGGTGACGATGCCGACCACCTCGCCGGTTTCGCGGTTTTCGACGGGCATCCGGGGCCGGGCGATGCGGCGGATCGCGGCAAGGGTTTCTTGCGGCGTGGCGTTCAGATCCAGCATCTCAATGTCGCGGCGCGGCGTCATCAGGGCGCGGGCCGACCGGTCGGCCAGCCGCATGACACCGGCCATCATCTCGCGCTCTTCCGGCTCGATCAGGCCTTCCTCATGCGCTTCGGTCAGAATGCCGTGCACCTCGGCCTCGGTCACGCGGGATTTGGCGGCACCGGACTGGCCCAACATCCACAGGATAAAGCGGCCAGACCGTTCCAGCACCCAGACCACCGGGGATGCTACGCGTGACAGGATGGTCATCGCCGGGGCTACGCGAATGGCAATACCTTCGGGGTCTTTCAGCGCCAGTTGTTTGGGGACCAACTCGCCCACGATCAGCGACAGATAGGTCAGCGCGACAACGACCCCGCCGACGCCCAGGGTTTGCGCCCAGTCGGCATCCACACCCTGTGCCGTCAGAAACCCCGCCAGCCGGGCACCAAGGGTGGCGCCCGAAATTGCACCTGACAACACGCCGACCAAAGTGATGCCGATCTGCACGGTGGACAAAAACCGTCCGGGGTGTTCTGCCAGACGCAGGGCGGCCGCGGCCCCTGTGGACTCTGCCTCCATCGTACGAAGGCGGGCAGGGCGGGCCGATACGATGGCCAGTTCCGACATGGCAAGCGCACCGTTCAGAACGATCAGTGCAAGGACGATGGCTATTTCAGTTAACATTGGGTCCGGTAAAACTTTGGGCAGACGTCAGACCTAGGGCAAGGGCGCGCGTGGTGCAAGGGGCGCGCGGGTTTGCGTTGACCAACGGCCTTGCGTTTTGGTCGCCAACCGCCTATGTCATTCACGCGATGCTTACTTTTTCGACCTTGCTGTGTCCTGCGGGCCTTCAGTTTTCGATCAAGCCAACTGAGCCAGGCCACCGCAACAGTGCGGGTGGCGACACACTATGGAGTAAACACGATGGCCAATGGCACCGTGAAATGGTTCAACGCAACCAAGGGTTTCGGCTTTATCGCCCCCGCAAACGGCAACCGTGACGTGTTCGTGCACATCACCGCGCTGGAGCGTGCAGGCATTCGTCAGTTGGCTGACGGTCAGGCTGTGACTTTCGACATCGAATCGGGCCGTGATGGCCGCGAGTCGGCTACGAACCTCGCTCTGGCATAATCTGCCAGACCTGATGGTTCAGGTCGTCCTGACGGTTCAGATCTGTTAAATTTGAAAAGGGGCAGCAGATCGCTGCCCCTTTTTTACATGTGCCGTCGGCAAGGTTTAATACAGCAAGCTGTCATAGATGCCATACGACCCGGCGGTGCTTTCCAGATTTCCCGCCTGACGGCTGTCACGCGCGTAGGCCACCACAGCGTTGTAGGTGCCCGGCCCAAACGAGCCGTCGATGTAGCTGCGATAGTAGCCCTGACCCGCCAACCTGCGCTGGATCGCCTTGCGCTCGGTCAGCGAATAGCTGCCAAAAGCGCGGGCAGCAGGGGTGCTATAGACGGAATAGGACGGCTGCGGCGCATAGACCGGCTGGGGCCGGGGTTGGTGATAGCGCGGCTCTTGGTAGTACTGGGGTGGACGCGTCTGATAGCGCGGCTCTTGATAGTACTGGTACTGGCGTGCACGGTTCTTGTGATTGATGTCATTGGCAATGGCCCCAACAATCACAGACGTGGCGACACCGGCCACAAAGCCTTGCTCGCGGTCGCCCCAGGCCAGTGCCGGGGAGGCAGCACCTGCGGCCACTGATAGCGCAGTCACAGCAGCAATGGCAGAAGTCTTGAGGGCCGAGAGGGTCCACACGGGATGTTTGACAGTGGGCAGCATGTCGTTTCCTTTCAGATCTGCTCCGATGGTCGGGGCGATGCGATAGACATGGGTCCTGCCGTCCGGCTAAGCAAAATCAACGGATTGTTATGCGATAGCGCTTTGGTTTTCCGTGGGTTGCGTTATGCGCTCCACGTGGCCAGAAGGTTTGACAGACGTTGTAAACCTTCCTCCAGCCTGGTTTCCGGGCCGCCCCCGACTCCAAGACGGATGTGATACGGGTGATCATAGGCCGTGCCGGGCAGCACAAAGGTGCGGTAGGGGGGCAGCAACAGTCGACGGGCAAAGGGTTCGGCGTCGATCTGGTCCAGCCGGGCAAGGCCAATGAGGCCGGCTTGCGGCTGCACCCAGGACAATCGCGGTTCGCGCGTCACAAATGCATGGAGTTGCGCCAGTGTGGCGATGGCGGTCTGGCGAGCAGTGGCGAGGCTGGCGGTCAAACGGTCGGGCCGCAGGGCAATTTCGGCGATGTATTCGCCCAAGACGTTCATGATTTCGGAGGAGTTTTCGCGCAAGATCATGGCGTCGCGGATCAGGGTTTTGTCCGGACTGATCATCCACCCCGTGCGCAGGCCTTGCAGCCCAAGTGCCTTGGACACCGACCCCGTGGTGATCCCGCGCGCATACATGCCCGCAACGGATGGCGGGCGGGGGCCGCGCCATTCAAGACCTGCATAGACCTCATCCACCAGCAAATATGCACCCGCCCGGTCCGCAATCTCTACGATGCGCGCCAGATCGGCCGAGGGTATGAGTCGCCCGGTGGGGTTGTTCGGGTTGGTCAGGAAGATCAGTTTCGTGCGGGGGGTGATGCTGGCGGCCAGATCATCGGGGTTCAGATGCCAGTCGTTTTCTTCTCGCCGTCGCACAGTGATCAAGGTTGCCCCGGTCGCCCGCGCCATCACGCCTGCCTGCGGCCAGCCGGGAGTGTCGGTTATGATCTCATCCCCAGCGGACAAGAGTTGGCGGAACACCAGATAATTCGCCTCAGCCGCGCCTGCGGTGATCAACACATCTTCGGGAGAGTTGACGCCAGCCAGCCCCGCCTGATCCAGCACGCGGTGGCGCAAAGCGGGGAGGCCCAGAAAGCTGGCCCCATTCCAGTCGAGCGACAGGGTGGGATCAAGGTCGGGCAGGAAATCACCCAAGACGGGAGAGCGGGCCAGCGAGAAGCCGATGAAACATTCCGGCGGATCGGCGGCTGTGGTTTCCAGCAGGTATTCGAACAGTTTGTGAATCGTGACTTTCATGGTGTCGTGCCCCAAGAATTTTCGAAAATTCTTGCAAATTTCTTCGAAGAAATTTGCGCTAGGTTACCGCACATCGCGGCCTTGATTGAGGATGATCACGTTGCCCGAACTGACATCCCCCATGTCAGACACCAGAAACCCCACCCATCCTGCGATCTGGTCGGGCTGCATCGCCACCCCATGTGGCATGGCGGATATCGCGCGCGCCAGTACGTCGGCGGTGAGCACATCAAACAGCGGGGTTTCGGTCATCGCCGGGGCCAGCGAGTTGACGGCGATTTTATCGCGCGCATAGCGGCGGGCAAGATCTTTGGTCAGCGTGTCCATCGCGGCTTTGCTGGCGCGGTAATGCGGTGGGTCGAACACGTCAAAATTATAGGCCCCGTTGGATGAGATATTCACGATCTTGCGCACGCCGGGGCGGTGCGCCATCGCCTTGACCGCCTGTTGGCAGCAGTGGAAAGCCGAGGAAAAGTTCACCGCCATCTGGCGGTCAAGCTCGGACGCCGGGATATTGGGGAAGTCGGACATGAAGCAGGTGCCCGCGTTATTGACCAGCACATCGACACCGCCAAAACGGGCGGTGATGCGGTCGAACAGGTCGGCAATGGCCTTGGCGTCGGTCAGGTCCACCGCCTCGGCCGTAAAGCCTGACAGATCTGCGGCCATCATCAGCAGGGCAGGCCCGTCAATATCGACCCCCACCACATGCAGCCCGTCCTGACTAAGCCGGTCCACAATGGCCCGGCCCATGCCGCCCGCAGCCCCCGTCACCACAGCAATGCGTTGTGTCATTATTCCCCCCATTTTCAGGCAACTTAAGTCAGGCATCGGCCAAAGGAAACCGCCTTATCCCCTTGCGCAGCCCCAGGCGACGCCCGATATCTTTCAAGGACCAACTGGAGTTTTGCATGGACCGTCTGCGCCTTCCCGAACGCCCTGACTGGCGCAGTGAGGCTGAAAAGCTGGGCTTCACCTTTGCCGATATGCATGGCGAGCCGTATTGGGATGAAACGTCGGCCTATTCTTTCAGTCTGGAGGAGATCGAGACCCGCATCGAGGACCCCTGCACCGAGTTGCATGGCCTGTGCCGAGAGGCGGTGGCTGCGATTGTGGCGGATTAGGCATTGATTGGCCGTATGGGAATTCCGCGCGATCATTGGGATCTGGTCGCCGGCTTTTGTACGGCAGGTGAGACGGATTTGTATGGGCGATTTGATCTGGCTTATGTCGGGCAAGGTCCTG
>JANNNF010000027.1:0-5655 GCA_031398405.1 Rhodobacterales bacterium
AGCAGCTCGGCTGGCGACCGAGGCGGCGGCAGTTGCGGAGGCCGAAGCTCAAGCCATCGCGGCAGCCGAGGCAGAAGAAGCACGACTGGCGGCGGAGGCTGCTGCGGTCGCCGAAGCCGAAGCTCAGGCCATCGCGGCCGCAGAGGCGGAAGCTCAGGCACTAGCTGCCGCCGAGGCGGAAGCAGCTCGGCTGGCGGCGGAGGCGGCAGCAGTTGCGGAGGCTGAGGCTCAGGCCATCGCGGCAGCCGAAGCGGAAGAAGCTCGACTGGTGGCCGAGGCGGAAGCGGCTCGGCTGGCGGCGGAGGCTGCGGCAGTCGTTGAGGCCGAGGCTCAGGCCATAGCAGCGGCGGAAGCCAAGGCTCAGGCATTGGCGGCGGCCGAGGCCGAGGCAGCGCGATTGGCAGCGGAGCAGGCTGCGGCCGCCGCGGCGGCGCGGGTTCAAGCTGCCTCAGCTGCAGACGCCGAGGCAGCGCGATTGGCCGCAGAGCAGGCGGCCGTCGCGGCGGCTGAAGCGCAGACGCGTGCGCGCATGGAAGCCGAAGCTGCCCGTCTCGCCAGCGAGCGCGCGGCCGCGGCGGCGGCAAGGGTCGAGGCCACGCGACTGGCGGCGGCGCAAGCGGCTGCAGCGCAAGCAGCGGCGACGGCGGCAGCCTCCGTCGTGATCAACCTCGTTGATCCCACCGTTAGCGAGGCTTATGCTCCGCCTGCTGCTGCCGCTCGCACCCCGGCGGCGCCCGAAAATGTCGTCCAGGAATCCTTGGATGCGCGATCGGTGCGGACCAGCGCCGAAGAGTTCGCGACCGGTCTCGACGATCGGCGGGCCGGCGTGGACGAGGACAACAGCCTGACCAACATCGAAAAGGCTCTGCTGCTTGGCCTTGGTGCGGTTATCGTCGGATCGGTGCTGCGGAACGGAGACCGTGTGGTGGCGAATTCGGGCGATCGCGTGGTTGTCGAGGGCACCGACGGTCTCACAGTCTACAAGGATGATGACGCGCTGCTGCGGCAGCCCGGTGCCACGATGCGCACGGAGACTTACGATGACGGTTCGACCCGGACCATCCTTGATCGCGAGGACGGCGCACAGGTGGTGACCATCCGGGATGCGCGCGGCCGGGTTTTGCGCCGCGTCGTCGTCTATGCAGATGGCAACGAATACGAACTTTTCGACGATTTGCAGCCGGAACCCGCAGTCAACGTGCGCCAGCTGGAGGCGACGCGGCCGGAACCACTCAGGCTGTCTGCCGAGGAAAGCGATCTTGAGGCCCTTCGGGCTGCGTTGCGTGAAGACCCTTCCCTCGACGCGGACCGGACGTTCAGCCTGCGCCAGATCCGCGAGATCGAGCAGGTCCGCGGCCTCGTCCCGGCCATCGAACTGGACACAGTGACGTTCCCGACCGGTTCCGCCGCGATCCCGCCGGCCGAGGTGCGGCAACTTCTGAAGCTTGGCATCCTTATCGAAGAGCTGCTGCTAGAAAACCCGCGCGAAATGTTCTTGATTGAAGGCCACACCGACGCGGTTGGCGATAACTTTGAAAACCTAGCCCTATCAGACCGGCGCGCAGAATCCGTAGCCCTCGCCCTGACCGAGACCTTCCACATCCAGCCCGAAAACCTGATCGTTCAGGGCTATGGCGAAGCGTTCCCGAGGGTCTTCACCGAGACAGCGGAAGAACGCAACCGACGGGTCACTGCGCGCCGGATCACCCCGCTTCTGAGACAGATGGCGGAGAACTAGGACGACTGAACCATAGAAACTGCCGAAACGAGCACGCTGTTTCAGCCTGTTTCGCCTAGCGGGCAACCGACGTTCAGGCCGTCGCTTGCGGCTTTGTTCCTTCCCAGTCCTCTGCACCTTCGGTCAGACGGTGTTGCATCATTTCGTTCACGTCAGCTTCTCACGAAAATGAAAGGCTGGTCACCGATGGCACCGCCCCCTTACAACACCGTTGCACCGAGGCGTTTCTGCATCTGTCGATGTTTGAGGAACGCAAGGACGCGGCGGCGGTGGTGCATCTGCATTCCAGCCATGCCAATGCGCAGTATGCCACGGAAGAACTGGAAGAACCTGCCAAGCTATTTCTGATGCTGCAAAATTATGCGATGCGCCTGTTGACGCCTGAACAGATCGCCGACCTGCGCCGCTTCAACCTATCTTGACACACCCGGAGAATGATTATGACGCAAACGCATGAAAAAGTTGGCTTTGTTGGCCTTGGCCTGATGGGGCAAGGCATGGCCAAGAACATAGTCGAAAAGGGCTATCCGCTGACCGTGGTGGCGCATCGCAAGCGCGCGGCAGTGGATGATCTGGTCGTCCGTGGCGCAGTGGAAGCGGCGTCTCTGGAAGACCTTGCGCGCGGGTGCGACGTGATCTTTCTGTGTTTGACCGGATCACCCGAGGTTGGAGCTGCGGTGGCGGCGCTGAAACCCGGTCTGGCCAAGGGGGCCGTGGTGGTGGATTGTTCGACCTCGGACCCGACCGTCAGTCTGCGTCTGGCGGCGGAACTGGCCGAGATCGGGGTAGATTTTGTCGACGCCCCGCTGTCGCGCACTCCGAAAGAGGCTTGGGCTGGAACGCTTGATTGCATGGTCGGCGCCAGTGATGCCAGTTATGCCCGGGTGCAGCCGATCATCGCCACTTGGGCCGCGAAAATTGTGCATATTGGCGCGGTTGGTGATGGTCACAAGATGAAACTTCTGAACAACTTCCTGTCGCTGGGCTATGCCGCCCTGTATTCCGAGGCGCTGGCCCTGTCGCGCAAGGTCGGCATTCCGGTAGCCGAATTTGACAAGGTCATTCGCGGCGGGCGGATGGACTGCGGTTTTTACCAAACCTACATGGGTTATGCGCTGGAAGGTAACCGCGAGGCGCACAAGTTCACTTTGGCCAACGCTTACAAAGACATGCGCTATGTGGAATCGATGGCAAATGCTGCAACGGTAGCGACGCCCATGGCCAGCGCCGTCAAGAATTCCTTCGCTTTGGCGATGGCGACGGGTGGCAGTGGCGCAGAAGATTATGTGCCGCATCTGTCGGACTTTATCGCCAAAGCCAACGGGCTGTAAACTGCACGCGCCCGCCGCACAATCCGGCTGGGCGTCTGCCCGTTTTTTCCAAGCGGTTCCGGGAGTTACAGCAATCCCCGCGCGGCCAGGTTTCGCATCAGCGCCCCGGTGCCGAACCGCCATTCCGGCGCTTCGGTCGACAGTCGGACAGTGTTGGTCAGCGCCCCCAACTCGGGGGCCGAGATCGTCACGACATCGCCCAGATGGTGGGTAAAGCCCTGCCCCGGCCCGTCTCTGTCTTGCACCGGCGAAAACATCGTGCCGCAATACAGCACAAAACCGTCGGGATATTGGTGATGACGCCCGCGCGTCTGCGCCACCAGATCGGCCGGGTCGCGGCTGATCTGGCGCATCGACGACTCGCCTTGCAGTAAAAACCCGTCTGCGCCGGTGACGTTCAGCGAAAGTTCCATCCCGCGCACGGTATCCAGGGTGAAATCGGCGTCGAACAGCCGGATGAACGGGCCGATGCTGGCTGCGGCATTGTTATCTTTGGCCTTGCCAAGCAGCAGCGCCGAGCGGCCTTCGACATCGCGCAGATTGACATCGTTACCCAATGTGGCGCCGACAATCTGGCCCTTGGAATTGACCACCAGAACCACCTCGGGTTCGGGGTTGTTCCATTTGCTGATCGGATGCAAACCGACCGACGCCCCATACCCGACCGCCGCCATTGGCTGTGCTTTGGTAAATACCTCGGCGTCAGGTCCGATGCCGACCTCCAGATACTGGCTCCACAGCCCTTCGGCTTGCAGCAGGGCCTTGACCTCGGCAGATTTGGCCGAACCGGGGACCAGATCGCGCAGGCTGTCACCGATCACCCCGGCGACGCGGGTGCGAATTTCGGCAGCAAGGGCAGGGTTGCCGGCAGCGCGTTCTTCAATCACCCGTTCAACCATTGACCTAGCAAAGGTAACACCGCAGGCTTTGATCGCCTGCAGGTCGCAAGGTGCCAACAGGCGTGTGGTTTCTTCAGCTGGTTCTAGCGAAGCGGCGGCAATGGCTGCCAGCGGGCCAAGATCTTCACCGGAAAGGCTCGCAACAAAACCTGCGACATCAGGCAGTTCCAGCAAATCGCGCATGGTGGGCGCGGCTTTGCTGGTGATGTCATACACATGGCCTGCGCGGATCGTCACCAGAGCGGGGCCGATACCTGCCCGCCAGACACGGCCCAGCCAAAGGCCTTGGGGAAGCGAAAAGTCGGTCATTCTTGCAGCCATTTCTTGAAGGGTTCGGCATGGTCCGGGTGCCAGCGGGACAGCGGCGGGCGGTTGTCCGCAATGTCTCCTGCGGCCCAACGGATACGCTTTTCGTCGGTGCGCCGATCCACCTCGTTGTCCGGGCAAAGGATGTAGAAATCACCGCGTTCGACCGAGGCGAACAGGAATTCGACGGTTTGCTGCGGGGTCCATGCCCCTGCCGGTTTTTCGGCACGGCCATGCGCGGTCAGCGGCGTGTGGACATAGCCGGGAATGAAAAGCCGCGCGTCCACCTTGCAATCAGGGGTGTTGCGCAACGCGTGTTGCAGCGCCTCGGTAAACACCTTCACCCCGGCCTTTGAAATGTTATAGGCCGGATCACCTGGCGGAGTGGTGATGCCCTGCTTGGAGCCGGTGTTGATGATCAGCCCCGGCGCGCCACCCGCGATCATCCGGGGGGCAAAAATTTGCGCGCCCCGGATCACGCCAAACATGTTGACGCCGAGGATACGGTCCCAGTTCGCCTCGGCGTCGAAAATGCTGCTTCCGGGCTGGATTCCGGCGTTGTTGATCAGCACATGCACCGCGCCAAAGGTGGCATAGGACCTGTCGGCCAAGGCGCGCAGGGCGGCCGGGTCGCCGACGTCGGCCTCACAGGCGATCACATCGGCTTCGGCAGCACCTGACGCGATAATTTGCGCCCGCGCGGCGGCCAGAGGGTCTGCGCCCAAATCGGCCAGACAAACCCGCAGGCCTTTGCGCGCCAGATACTGCGCCGCTGCCAGACCAATGCCCGAAGCAGCCCCGGTGATCACAGCCACATTGCCCTTTGCAAGTGCCGGATGCATCGCGTTTCCTCCTGATTTCCACCAAGCAGAAGGCGGGCATGATGCACTATTGTCAAGCGCAGGATCTGGCAAATCTGCTGCGGGATACCACCAGCGCAGGCTTTGCCCCGGCACTGCTGACATGTTGGCGTTCCACAACGCAAGAGGAGACTGCCGTGACTGCTTCAATCATCCGCTTGCACCCGAACGACCCCGATCACTACGCCCGGCCTTACCTATTTAAGACTGCTCATCGACACCCCCATTAATTGGGGACCTTGGATTAAGCAGCCGACGCTACCTAAATCAGATCAATGGGTCCTGACCCTGAGCACGCATGATACGGGGCCACCTATCCGGTCCAAGGACGGTTTCTGGTTGGCCATTCCGACCCCAGATGCCGGGAAAAACCACTCGCGGCGGCCGCATCACCCCGGTGAATGGGAACGCCGCACGGGTCTGCGCCTAAGGATTCCGCGCGTCGTAGAGTTTACGTATACCGTCCGAAGTAGCGTCGATCTTGATGCTCTGGTCAGGTGAGATACCACATGGCTGTTCGT
>JANNNF010000186.1:0-6049 GCA_031398405.1 Rhodobacterales bacterium
GTCAAAGTCATGGGTAAGGGGCTGTCACGATGCGAGCGATGTTTGGACTGGTACTTTTGGTAGGGATGGCGCTTGCCGGCGTCGCTGTCTATCTGGCGCAAAGTTATGTGGGGCAAGCCCAGGCGCAACTAAGCGAAGAACAGGCGTTCCGGCAAAAGACCGGGCCGATGGTAGAGGTTTTTGTGCTGAACAAACCGCTCGCCTATGGCACCCCGGTGACGCCGGAAGACGTGCAGACCGTATACTGGCAAGAAAACGCCCTGCCAGAAAGCATCTTCCGCGACAAGACTGCGCTCTTTCCGGAAAATGCCGATGGCCCACGCTATGTCATGCGCAACATGGAGGCATTTGAACCTTTGCTGGGGTCCAAAGTGACCGAACCGGGTGAAATGGCGGGCCTGACGGGCAAGCTGTCCAAGGGAATGCGCGCCTTTGCAATCAACGTCGATGTGGCGTCGGGCGTGTCTGGGTTCTTGCAGCCGGACGATCACGTCGATGTCTATTGGACGGGTGGGTCAGCAGGCGTGGACGGAGAGATCACGCGTCTGATCGAAAGTTCGGTCCAGATCATCGCGGTTGACCAGATGTCAGGGTCGGACCGCAGCACCGCCGCCAGTGTCGCGCGCACGGTAACGGTCGCAGCCTCGCCCGAACAGGTCGGTCGTCTGGCGCAGGCGCAGGCCACAGGGCGTCTGGCCCTGTCTCTGGTCGGCAGCGCGGATGAGAGCGTCAATGGGCTGGTTGAAGTGACCGCGACCGACATTACCGGCAAGGTGGTAGAGCTGACACCCGAGGTCGAACAGGCCAAAGTTTGCACGATCCGCACCAACAAGGGCGGCGAAATTCAGGAAATTCCGATCCCCTGCACCAATTGATCGACACCACATTAACGGGCGCGGCCACATCATGTGGGGTCGCGCCCGTCAACTTTTGCCAAGGCTTGCGGGCGGTTGCAAGTTATCAACATCAGGAACACGCCCCAAGCATTTGATTCTTGCAAAAAAACGGCAAATCCGGCATCTTCATTGCAGATGTGGGCATCCAAGACCCAACCAGAGGCGTGATCGAAAGGGCAGATCACATGAGCATGACAAGCATACTGGCGGCCGGGGTTCTGGGCGTCGCACTGGCTACGACGGCGCTTAGCCCGGTTTACGCCGAGTCTCTGCGGATTATGACAGGATCACCGACCGAGGCGCTGAACGTGCCCATGAACCGCGCTGTGGTGGTCGAAAGCGACGTGCCATTTGCGGAATTGTCGATTGCAAACCCGGGGATCGCAGACATCTCAACGCTATCCGACAGGTCGATTTACGTTTTGGGCAAGGCACCGGGGCGCACGACGCTGACCCTGCTGTCGCCCGAAGGCAAATTGATATCCAACGTCGAGGTCCGGGTCACACCCGATATCGCAGAATTCAAGGAACGCCTGCAACAGATCTTGCCCGGTGAACGGATCGAGGTTCGCACCGCGAATGATGGAATTGTGCTATCCGGCACGGTGTCTTCGATCGCAAAGCTGGACCGCGCGTTGGATTTGGCCAACCGCTATGCGCCGGAACGGGTGTCAAACCTGATGACGGTGGGTGGCACCCAGCAGGTGATGCTGAAGGTGCGATTTGCTGAAATGCAGCGGTCGGTGTCGAAAAGTCTTTCGGCGTCATTTGGTATAAACTCTACCAGCAACACGGTTGGAGGGGGTGTAGCAACAGGCAACATCGGCGGGATAAACAATGCGTTTTCAGGCAACGCGATTGAAACCAACGCAACCGGTGCTGCAGCTATCGGCTTCTCAGCGGGCTCGCTACAATTCGCCGTGCTGCTGGAGGCGCTGGAATCCAAAGGCATGGTGCGCACACTGGCCGAACCCAACCTGACGGCGCTGTCGGGGCAAGAGGCAAAGTTCCTGGCGGGTGGCGAATACCCCATTCCGGTGTCAGATGGCGATAGCGGGATCACTATCGAATACAAACCTTTCGGGGTCGAACTTAACTTTACCCCTGTCGTGGTTGATGGCGATGTCATCAACCTGACGATCAATGCGGCAGTCAGCTCGATCGACAGCACGGTGTCGCTGGAATCGTCGGGCTTTACCATCAACGCGTTCAAACGGCGCGAAACCTCGACCACTGTGGAAATGCGGGATGGCGAAAGTTTTGCCATCGCCGGTCTGTTGCAGGATGATTTCCGCAACCTGAACGGTCAGGTGCCATGGCTGGGCGATATTCCGATCATCGGGGCACTGTTCCGGTCAGCGGAATACCAGCGGTCGCAATCTGAACTGGTAATCATCGTGACGCCGCATCTGGTAACGCCCACACGCGGCGAGGCGCTGGCCCTGCCAACCGACCGGGTGCGTATTCCCACCGAACGCGAGTTGTTCTTGTACGGCAAGGTCGACGGCGCGCCCAAGGGTGCGGCTGGCGAGGTTGCGCGGCAGGACTTCAGCGGTTCCTATGGCTATGTGATGGAGTAAGGCGATGCGGAACCGTTTGGCCACCCTCCTTGCGACCACGGCGATGCTTGCGCTGGCCGGTTGCGCCAATACGCTGGACGACCAGCTTGGCGCCGGTGTTGACAGCGGCAACTTTGGCAGCGCCACGATGAACAACACACTGGTGCAGACCGGGCAAGTGTCGGCGACGCACCAGCTGGCAACACGCTTTGCCGCCGAAGTGCCCGATACCATCAACTTCGCCTTCAATTCGTCACAGCTGTCGCCCGAGGCGCAGGATATTCTGCGCCGTCAGGCCCATTGGATCCGGCAATTCCCCGAAGTGCGCTTCCGGGTTTTCGGCCACACCGACCTCGTCGGGTCAAACAGTTACAACAAGGCACTGGGCTTGCGTCGTGCCAGGGCGGTTGTGGCGTATCTTGCTCGCAACGGCGTGTCGACGTCACGGGTTGAAGCAGTGGTATCGTTTGGCAAAACCCAACCGATCATTCAAACCACAGCCCCCGAGATGCGCAACCGCCGCACCGTGACCGAGGTGGCAGGCTTTGTGGATGGCAACCCGATGCTGCTGAACGGCAAATATGCTGCCGTGATCTTCCGCGAATATGTGGCATCGGCAATACGGGTTCATCCGCCTGTTACACCGCAAGAAACCCAAGTGGCCCCAAGCGGCGGCAACTGAAAACTTTGACAGACGTTGCAAAGGCTGGGCCCCTGCCCGGCCTTTGCCATTTTTGGTGGCCATCATCCAGCGTGGGCCAGGCGCAAGGTCCCGATTCTGCGCGATCTGCCCTCGTGCTGCGCGCTGTACCCTGAAAGTCACCAAACCACGCTCCTGTCGCCAGAAACCATTGAATGACGATTATTTAGCCCAATTGTCGCCACCATTACCCATCATTTTCTACTCAATGGGAACAGTCGCGCGGGCAAACTGCCGCGCACGGCGTTCGGGGTTTTGATCTGGGCACGCCACGTGGCACACCAGACAAGCGCCCCGGGGCCGTCTTTGGAAGGGCAATGAGGCAATGACGAGTGTGGCAAACCTAGCGCCGGATCCGGCCCCGATCGTTGCGTGTACAATTTCACGCGACGTGCAGAATTTTGAGCTGCTGATCGACGATATGGAACAAGAGCTTGGCGAAAGCTGGGGCGATCTGGGCTTTGAGGATGCCATCCTGTTTCTGGAACAACCAGACAGCGCCACCCTGAAATTTGTCGCCATCGCAGTGGATGCCGAAGATGAGGCCGATCTGGCCCGCATCAGCGATATCGTGCGCGCCGCCAAGGCCAAGGGGGTCAAGGTGGTGCTGATTGCCGATCAGGTCAGCCCCATGGTGCTGCATCAGTTGCTGCGGCTCGGGGCCGATGATTTCGTGCCCTATCCGCTGCCTGAGGGCGCTTTGCACGAAGCGATTGACCGGATGGGCAAAACCGACCCCGTTGTCGTGCCAGAACCCCAGGTCGAAGCCGCCCCTGCCCCGGCCCCCGTGGCTGCCGCACCCCCCCCTGCTGCGCCCCCTGCGCCTGTGCCCGAACCCGAAACCCACGCCGCCCCAACCTTCAAGGCCAAGGGTGACCGCAACGGGGTAATCCTGCCCGTGCATGGCATGGCAGGCGGCACCGGAGCCTCGACTTTTGCGGCCAACCTCGCGTGGGAACTGGCGACCGTGTCCAAAACCGAAAGCCCGCGGGTCTGTATTCTGGACCTCGACTTTCAGTATGGGTCCACCGCCACCTATCTGGACCTGCCGCGCAAGGATGCGGTGTTTGAACTGCTGTCGGACACAGCCTCGGCTGACAGTGATTCCTTCCTGCAATCAATGCTGACATTCAACGACAAGCTGCATGTGTTCACTGCCCCTGCCGACATGCTGCCGCTGGATATTGTGTCGGGCGAAGATATCGGGCGGCTGCTGGATATGGCGCAGGCGAATTTCGATTTCGTCATCATCGACATGCCGTCCACCATCGTGGCCTGGACGGAATCGGTGCTGCAACGCGCGCATGTGTATTTCGTGCTTCTGGAACTCGACCTGCGGTCTGCGCAAAACATCCTGCGGTTCGTGCGCGCCCTGAAGGCCGAGGCCCTGCCGCACGAAAAGCTGCGCTATGTGCTGAACCGCGCGCCCAAATTTACCGACCTGTCTGCCAAATCCCGCGTCAAGAGAATGGCCGAAAGTCTTGATATCGCTATTGAATTGCAACTACCCGATGGTGGCCCGCAGGTGACACAAGCCAATGACCACGGCCTGCCACTGGCGGAAAGTGCTGCCAAAAATCCGTTGCGCAAAGAGCTGCAGAAACTCGCCAAGTCTCTTTACGACCTGAACAAGGCCGTTGAGCAGGGCAAAGGCTGACATAGGAAACCAGAATGTTTAGCCGTTTCAAGAAAGAGACTCCGCCGATTCGTCCGGCCCCCTCGGCTCCGGTCGGCGCTGCCACGCCGTCCGTGTCGCCAGCCAGCGCGGCCAAGCCCGCGCTGGCTGTGCGGCCTGTTGCCGCCGTCCCGCAGCGCCCAGCTGCCGAAGCGGTGGCTGCTGACAAGGAAAAGAAACGCAAGGACCGGCTGAGCGATCTGAAAACCGAACTGCACAAGCGGCTGTTGGAAAACCTGAACCTTGCCGCGCTGGAAAAGGCGTCAGAAAGCAGCTTGAAACAGGAAATTGCTGCCCTGTCGACCGAGGCCCTGGATGAAATGCAGGTGGCCCTGAACAAGGATGACCGCGCGACCCTGAACCAGGAACTGTATGACGAGGTGATGGGCCTGGGCCCGCTGGAGCCTTTGTTGAAAGACGACACCGTCAACGACATTCTGGTCAACGGGCCCAACCGCGTGTTCGTTGAACGCGGTGGCAAGCTGCAGTTGACCGATGTGACCTTCAAAGACGAACGTCACCTGCTGCGCATCATCGACAAGATCGTGTCCGCCGTGGGCCGCAGGGTCGATGAAAGCAACCCCTACGTCGACGCCCGCTTGGCTGACGGCAGCCGCTTCAACGCCATGGTGCCGCCGGTTGCGGTGGATGGCAGCCTTGTTTCCATTCGGAAATTCAAGAAAGAAAAGCTGGCGATTGCCGATCTGGTCCGCTTTGGCGCCTTTACCGAGGAAATGGCCGCCTACCTGCAAGCCGCCGTGTCGTGCCGTCTGAACATCATTGTGTCGGGCGGTACGGGGTCGGGTAAAACCACCACGTTGAACGCGCTGTCCAGTTTCATCGACAACACCGAACGCGTGCTGACGATTGAGGATACGGCCGAACTTCAACTGCAACAGGTGCATGTGGGCCGGATGGAAAGCCGCCCCGCCAACGTCGAAGGCCGGGGCGCGGTCACGCAGCGCGACTGTCTGCGCAACGCCCTGCGGATGCGCCCTGACCGGATCATCGTGGGCGAAACCCGCGGCGAAGAGGTCATCGACATGCTGCAGGCCATGAACACCGGCCACGACGGATCGATGACCACAATCCACGCCAACAACGCGCGCGATGGCATATCGCGCCTTGAAAACATGGTGGCCATGGCCGGCATCGAGATGCCGCTCAAGGCCGTGCGTGCCCAGATTGCATCGGCTGTCAACCTGATCGTGCAGGCCAG
>JANNNF010000189.1:0-6515 GCA_031398405.1 Rhodobacterales bacterium
TGTCAGATGTAAGTTTCGTGGCACCATATAAGTTTAACGGGCTGGACGCCTTATCGGTAGATAGCGCCACAACCCGTTTGACCTTGCAATCAATGCAGGCGTCAATCAGGTTCATCGCACCCATGACATTGGTTTTCACGCACTCAAACGGGTTGTATTCGGCGGTCGGCACGATCTTGGTCGCCGCCGCGTGGACCACATAATCCACCCCCGCAAGTGCGCGGTACAGACGTTCCCGGTCGCGCACGTCGCCGATGAAAAACCGCACCCGTTTGTCATCGCCGTACAACTTGGCCATTTCCCACTGCTTCATCTCATCGCGGGACAAGATGATGATTTTCTTGGGGTTATACCGCGCAAGGGTCATCGGCACAAAGGCGTGGCCGAACGAACCGGTTCCACCGGTGACAAGGATGGTTGCGTTTTCAAGCATCAGGCAGGGTATCCAAGTGGCCAGACCCGACACGGGGCCTTCCTCACATATCCCCGATCCGGGGGCGATTTCAATGGTGGGGGTGTCGCAACCACGGCTGAAGTCCGGCAAATGTGCGACCCGCCGCGCCGGGTTTATCGGCGGCAAAAGCCGCAGCAGCCCGGGCCATGGCGGTCAGCGCGGGCATATCTTGCAAAAGCTGCGCAATCCGTGCGCCAAGGGCCACAGCATCAGGCAGGCTTTCAAACGCCCCGGCCTGTGCCGCAGGGCCGGCCGCAAATGCCACCCCATAGGTGGACGGGCCCATCACCACGGGGCGGCCGAGGGCCATCGGCTCCATGATGTTGTGCCCACCATGGTCAATCAAGCTGGCACCGACAAACACCAGATCGGCCATGGCATAGTAGGCATTCATCTCTCCCAGACTGTCGCCGACCAGCACCCGGGTGCCCGGATCAATCGCCCCGTCCATCGCTGGCCCAAGCGTTGACCGGCGCTGCACCCCAAGACCCGCCACCGCCTGTTCCACCGCGTCAAAACGCTGCGCAGACCGCGGCACCCAGACCACGCGCAGATCAGGCATTCGGCGCAGCAGCCCTTCGACCATGCGCATCAGCGCCGTTTCCTCGCCCTCCACCGACGAGGCGATCATCAGCACCCGCGCAGCGCCGGGCCATCTGGCCCGTAGCGCAGCCCCTTGAGCGAGTTGGGCTGGGTCTATCCACTGATCATATTTCATCTCGCCCACCACGGTGATGCGCGAAGCCGGCACCCCCACTGACAGATATCGGGCATGGTATGCGTCATCCCGGGTAAAGATGTGCGAAAACAAGGCGTAAAGCTGCATCAGATGGTGGCGCAAGCCCGGCTTTATGCTGCGGTCCAGCAGGTTGCCATTGGCCATCACCATCGGCACGCCAGCACGGGTGGCCTCGATCATCATGGCGGGCCATATCTCAATCTCCAGCACCAATCCCAGACGAGGCTTCGCGCGCCACAAAAACAACCGCACCGCCCAGAACAGGTCAAGCGGCATATAGCGGTGCGTGACCAGCGGCTGATCCGGGAACAAACGCCAGCCTTCGGCCATACCCGCAGGCGACAGATGTGTCAGCAAAACCGGTTGGCCAGTGGCGATGATCGCCCGGATCAGCGGGCTTGCAGCGCGGGTTTCGCCAAGCGACGCCGCGTAGACCCAGACCGCCCTGCGCGGACCCACCTGGCCAAGGCCAAACCGTTGCGACAGGTGGGTCAGGTGGGCAGGCTCTTTGACCGCGCGCCATACCGTCAGCAGCGCCAGCAACGGCAGGGCCACATGCGCCACAACTTGCATCACAACGTACAGAACGCGCGTGCTGCGCGGCAGAAGGCCCAGTCTGATCCGTTCCGCCATGCTCTGCGCGCCCTGCCACCGATTGCGCGGACCCTAGGCCAGCCGCCCCCGCGCCGCAAGCACCGCCAGCCTGCCCTGTACCTCTGCCCGCAGCGGGCCAGGGCGGGGTGCGTCCAGCAGCGTGGTCAGCAGGACAGGGTCCGGCGGCGGACGGCCGCCCCCACCCCAGTTCAGCCCGCGCAATACGGCCTGCGCCGCATGGGGCAGCATATCCGGCAGATCCTGCCCTGACAGCAGCCCCCAGATCGCCGTCCAGAGCCGCCCCACCGACCACGGGTTATAGCCGCCACCGCCCAGTACCAAAAACCGTGGGGCCACATCGCGCAACGCTGCCACCACGCCCAGATAGGCCCGGTTTGACAGGCACAATCGCGACAAAGGGTCTTCGGTCAGACTATCAGCCCCGCATTGCAGCACCACGGCCTGCGGGCGGAACGCCGCCAGCCGGGGCAAGATCATCCGGTCCAATACTGCCTGCATTTCGGTATCGTTGAACCCGGCAGGCACCGGCAGATTGACCGCGTTGCCTCCGGCGTCATCATCCAGCGCGCCGGTGTAAGGCCAGCGCTTTTCCTCATGCACAGATATCATCAGCACACGGGGATCACCGGCAAACCCCACCGCGACCCCGTCACAATGATGCGCGTCGATATCGACATAGGCCACCCGGCTAAGCCCCTGCGCCAGCAGAACCTTGATGCCCAGCACCACATCGTTCAGATAGCAAAACCCGTTTGCCCGCCCCGGTAGCCCATGATGCGTGCCGCCGCCCGGCACATGGATCACACCGCCATCTGCCAGCAGTTCAGCCGCAAGCATCACGCCCCCGGCCCCGGTGGCTGGGCGGCGGTACATCTGCGGAAACACCGGGTTTGACAGCGTGCCAAGATGATACCGCACGCGCATGTCCGGCGTCGCCTCTGCCAGCGTCTCTGCCGCTTGCAATGCGCTGATATACTCCGGGTCATGCCACAGCGCCAAAGCGGCAGGCTTGGCACGCGGGCTGGTGCGATACCGCTCGGGTGGCAGCCACCCCAAGGCGCGGCTCAGGTCCATGACTGTTGACACGCGCGGTATGCGCAGCGGATGCGCCGATCCGTATGTCGATCCGCGATAAATCTCAGACCCGATGAACAGCGGCACTGGGCCGGGTGTCACGGCAACAGCGCCTCAATCTCATCCACGATGCGGGCCGATTCGGGGGCCGTGCCAGCCCGCCACATATCAACCACGGTACCATCCGGTGCCAGCAATATCTTGTTGAAATTCCAGTTTGGCGAAAAGCCGTAGGTCGCCAGCATCCAAGTGTAAAAGGGATGTGCCTCTGCGCCCTTCACATGGGTGATTTCCGTCATCGGCAGGGTCAGGTCGAAATTCACTGCACAGTATTGCTTGACCGCCGCTTCATCCTCCAGCTCTTGGGCGAAATCATTGGAGGGCACTGCCAGAACGAGCAAACCCCGCTCGCCATATTTTTCATGCAACGCCTGCAACGCATCATACTGCCCCGCGTATCCACAGAGCGAAGCGGTGTTGACCACCAGCACCGGTTTGCCGCGCCAATCGTCCAGATCAATAGCCCCGCCATCAATCGACTGAAAGCTGAAACCAGCAAGTGCCGCCCCAGCCCCCGACATCATCACTGCGGCCGCCAAAAAGGTAGTTTTCCAAGCCGACATGTCGCTTCCCTGCTCCAAGTTCGATAACTTCAATGTAAACCTGCGCAGATCAAGGTCAAATGTCAGACTACCCGGAACCTAATGGCCGTTTGGTAGCTTTCCCCTGTAATCGTCTTTCATAGGCTGACATTGTCACCACAGTTGAGGCGCAGGCAAGAATGGCACCGGAACCGGGCCAGAATACGGGCAAGACATGACACGACACAGTACCACGCCGTCAAATTTCTACAGCGTCCAAGCCCGCACCCAGTTTGGGGCGCTGTGCTGGCGCATGCACCGTGGCAAGGTCGAAGTGCTGCTGATCACCTCGCGAGACACGGGCCGCTGGGTTATCCCGAAAGGCTGGCCGATGGCAGGCTTGACGCCCGAGGCCGCAGCCGCGCGCGAAGCGTGGGAAGAGGCCGGGGTTGAGGGCGCGGTGGATGCCACGTGTTCCGGGCATTTCACTTATCAAAAAGTGATGAGCGAAACCGACGCAGTGCAATGCGCTGTGGCGGTTTATGGCCTGCGGGTGGCCCGTCTGGTGGCGAAGTTTCCCGAACGCGACCAGCGCCGCCGCAAATGGTTTACTGTTGCCAAAGCCGCTCGCAAAGTGTGGGAGCCGGAATTGCGCAGCCTGATGCGGGGGTTCGTCCCGCCCAAACCTGTGGCCAAAGGGGCAAAAGGCGCGGCAAAGCGCAAGGGCGTTGTGCTTGATCAACTGTTGGAGCGTGCAGACCGGACTGCTGCGGTTTTGGCGGGTGGGCGGGTGCCGGATGCGATTATGGCCGACGCGATTTTGCCCGAGGACGTGCGGACCGCAGATTTCCAGCGTGACGCCTTGCCCATGCATGAAGATGCTGCTGTTTTGCGGCCGCCAGGCTCTGCCGGTCTGTGACGCGTACTGCTAAGGGCCGTGTTGCGAAGGGGCTTTGGCCGACCTATGTAAAGAATGCGCGGGCCAGAGGGACCGCACCCGCCCTGCTTGACTGGACCCCTGATGATCCGCTATTCGCTTTCCTGTGACGCAGGCCATGGTTTTGAAAGCTGGTTTCAGTCTGCCGCCGCATGGGGCACCCTGCAAGCATCAGAGATGATCAACTGCCCGGTTTGCGGATCGACCAAAGTTGAAAAAGCGCTGATGGCCCCGACAGTCCGTCCTGCGCGCAATGCAGCGCCAGCAACCCCTGATACCCCCGCGCGACCGTTGTCGTCCCCCCCGGTGTCAGAGGCGGAACAGGCGATGGCCGCCCTACGCGCCAAGATCGAGGCCAGTTCCGAATATGTGGGTCTGAACTTTGCAGCCGAGGCCCGCGCGATCCACGACGGTGACGCCCCCGAACGTGCCATTTACGGCGAGGCCAAACCCGATGAGGCCAAGCGCCTGATCGAGGATGGCATCCCCGTCGCCCCCCTGCCCTTCATACCGGTGCGCAAGACCAACTGACAGGTCAGTAGATGTAGCGGATCTGTTCGGTCCAGAACCGTTCCATCCGCTTTAACGACCCATTGATTTCATCCATTCCGTTCGCGTCAATCAACTGCCGCTTTTCCATGCCTTCGGCGTGGCGGGCGAACAGATCGGTCAGCATCCCCCGCAGCCTGCGCCCCTTTTCGGTCAGCCGTACCCGCACCGATCTGCGGTCGATTTCTGACCGCTGATGGTGCATGTAGCCAAGGTCCACCAGCTTTTTCAGGTTATAGCTGACGTTCGACCCCTGATAGTACCCGCGCGTTTTCAGCTCGCCCGCCGTCACTTCGTTGTCACCGATGTTGAACAGCAACAAGGCCTGCACCGAGTTGATTTCCAATATTCCCAGCCGTTCAAATTCGTCTTTGATCACATCCAGCAGCAAACGGTGTAGCCGTTCGACAAGGGCAAGGTTATCCAGATAGCAAGCCAAAAACGCCTTGGCAGAGCCATCCAGCAGGGGTGCGTGCATCGTCATTCTGTGGTCTCCGCCTCCATTGAGATAGGGGGCAGAATCAGCACAAAACAAAAACATTCGGTAAACTGGCGGCGTTTTGGCCTTAAATCGATCGATTTATTCTGGGGAGGGGGTCAGGCGGGTGCGGGCATGGCGGCCGATCCGCGCCAAAAGGTCATCAATGGCTGCCATCGGGGTTGATTGCTCCAGAATCCACGACATCAGATCCTGGTCGTTTTCTTCTAGCAGCACGTCATAGATCAGCAAATCTGCCTCGCTCAAGCTGGCCAGATGCGTATCAGACCAAGGCCCCAGCACCAGATCCATCTCTTTGGTCCCGCGCCGCCACGACCGCATCCTCATGCGTTTCAGGCGCGCCTCCGCTGTCTCTGCCATCTGCCACTGTTCCTGCTTGATCCGCTGCCAGCCGGACCCTAAGACAGCAGGGCCGCGATTTCCACCTAAGATAAGGACGCACCCATGACCTTTTTGTCAGACACCCTCGCCCGTGTAAAACCATCCCCCACCATTGCGGTGACGACCAAGGCGGCGGCGCTGAAGGCGGAAGGGCGCGATGTGATCGGCCTGGGTGCTGGTGAGCCCGATTTCGACACCCCGCAAAACATCAAGGACGCAGCCAAACGCGCGATTGATGCGGGACGGACAAAATATACTGCGGTGGATGGGATACCAGAGCTGAAGGCAGCCATTTGCTCCAAATTCCTGCGCGAAAACGGGCTGACTTACACGCCGCAGCAAGTGTCGGTCGGCACAGGCGGCAAGCAGATATTGTATAATGCCCTGATGGCGACCTGCAATCCGGGCGATGAGGTGATCATCCCGGCCCCATACTGGGTCAGCTATCCCGACATGGTGCTTCTGGCGGGCGGCACGCCCGTGGCGGTGGCCTGCGGTATCGAGAGCCATTTCAAACTGACGCCTGACCAGTTGGAGGCCGCGATATCCCCAAAAACCAAATGGTTCATCTTCAACTCGCCGTCCAACCCGACCGGTGCCGGTTACACCCGCGACGAACTCAAGGCGCTGTGCGACGTGCTGCTGCGCTATCCGGATGTCTGGATCATGTCCGACGACATGTATGA
>JANNNF010000221.1:0-2419 GCA_031398405.1 Rhodobacterales bacterium
CCCGGCCTCCGCGCCACTTCGCCTTGACGTCGCCACAGCGGCGCCCGACCTAGTGGGCAAACTCAACAGGAAGCCCATCCATGCGCAAAGCCATCCTGCTCTTCGCCGCCGCCAGCCTGGTGCTGGCGGCCTGTAACACCCTGGCCGGCGCCGGCCGTGACGCCCAGTCGGCCGGCAAGGCGGTGACCAAGGCGGCCAAGAAGTAGCCCGACGGCCTTTCGCCCGGCGCGGCAAAGGCCCATATGTCGGACCATGGCCGAGATCGTTCATCCCCTCTGGCGCTCCATCGGCCGAGGTTTGGCGCACCATTGCCCCGCCTGCGGAACCGGGCCGCTCTATGGCCGCTATCTGAAGGTTGCCCCGACCTGCGCCGACTGCGGCTACGATCTGTCGCGCCATCCGGCGGATGACGGCCCGGCCTATCTGACCATCCTACTGGTTGGCCACCTGATGGCACCGTTGATCTTGTTTGCCTTTGTCCGCTGGCGCCCCGATCCGTTGGTGTTGTCGGCAGTGTTTTCGGTGGGAACAGTCGCCTTGTCGCTGTATCTGCTGCCCCGCCTGAAAGGTGCGCTTGTGGCCTTGCAGTGGGCCAAACGGATGCACGGGTTTTCCAAACAAGATGGCGGGATACAGCCGGGTGAGTGACGATGTACGCCCTGCCGCCACCGTGATCTTGTGGCGCGACAGCCCTGCGGGGCCGCAAGTCCTGATGGGGATGCGGGGCGCTTCGGCAGTATTCATGCCGTCAAAATACGTGTTTCCGGGCGGCGGTGTTGATGCCGCCGACCATCATGGGACGCACACCATGGTGCTGTCGCCCACCTGCACCTCACGCCTGTCTGCGATGTGCCCGCCTGATGCGCCTAAGCCCGCCGCCCTTGTGACCGCCGCGCTGCGCGAATTGCACGAGGAAACAGGCCTGAGGCTGACTCCAACCGACGCCCCGGCGCTGACCTTCATCTTTCGCGCCATCACCCCAACCGGCCGCCCCCGCCGCTTTGACGCACGGTTTTTTCTGATCGCCGCCGATCATATCTCAGGCGACCCGCTAGATTTCAGCGCCGCCTCGGATGAGCTTTCGCATCTGCATTGGGTGGGTCTGGCGCAGGTGCGACAGCTTGATCTGCCCTTCATCACCGAGGTGGTTCTGGCCGAGGTTCAAGCCCTGCTGGCAGGGGCTGTGCAGCCTGGCGTGCCGTTCTTTGACAACTCAGGCCCCGTGCCGACCTTCCGGCGCATCGCTTAGATCTGCCCGGACCACGGGCCACACCGGGTGCGCCACCGGGTCTTTCTGGCGTAGAAGGAACTTGCGAAAAATCGGCGCGTAAGATGCAAAGTAATATCCGTCATTGCGGCGCAGGAAATGGTCCCGGTTGGCACGGAACAGTGCGGGCAATTTATACCACGGCACGTTCGGGTGGCTGTGATGCACCGAATGGTAATTGTTGTTCAAAAACAACAAGGCCAGCGGCCCGCGTTGTTCGACCACCACGGACCTGCCCCGGGCGTGATCATGCGCGCGGTGTTCCAGAAAGGTGCGCAGTTTCAGCACGCCGTGTCCGATCCACGTCGCGCCAAGATAGGCCCAACCCGTCATCGGCGCGTACCATAGCCACCCGACTAACAACCCCAGCCCGACCGCATGCAGCCCCCAATCGCGGATCACGCAGCGATTGCCCGCCCGGATCAGCCGGACCTCCGACGCCAGCCATGAGGCGTTGCCGACAATCGGCCCCAGAACCATCCGCCCAAGCAGCGTGTTATTGGCCCGCAACACCGCGCGCAGCGGGGCGATGATCCCGGGCCACCGCGCCGGATCGACAAAATTCGACTCGGGGTCGTCATAGGGATCCGTCAGATTTGGGTCATAGTGATGCGCCAGATGCGTGTCGCGAAAGCGTCCGTAGGGCACCGTCAGCGTCAGTGCCGGCAAAACCAACGCCTCGTTCAGCATGGTGCTGCGAAATGGGTGGCCATGCAGCACCTCATGTTGCAGCGATGAAAACTGGGTGATGCACAGGCCAGTGATCACCACTGCCAACAGGGGCGAGACGCCCCACAGCACGGTCGTGGCCAGCCCCCAAGTCAAATAAGTCAGCCCAATGACGAAAACGGTTGGCCATTCAACGGGGCGGAGGGCGACATTGGGCGGGGCGAGCACGGCAAACTCCGGTAATCATTTGTTTTTTATACCACTTGCTTTTGGTCGTAGGAATTCCGAACATACGCAACGAAATGTCACATATGTTTTATAAAGTCACCGTATGCCGGCAATGATCGACAAACGCGACCGCGCCACCCTGTTCCGTCAGCGGCTGTCCGAAGGCATGGCCCTGCGCAGCGTGACCCAGTCAGGCCTTGCGCGGATGGTGGGGGTGGATCGATCGACCATCTCGGCCCTGCTGGCCCCCGGCAC
>JANNNF010000234.1:0-2373 GCA_031398405.1 Rhodobacterales bacterium
TCTAAGGTCTACGCATGCAACCCGTTGAAATTGTGGGGTTCATCTTTTCACAAGCTTCCACAAGGGTTCATGCTGTCTTTCTGGTCGCTTCCCGGGGGTGAAGATGTTCTTGGCGAGAACCTGACCGAACGCCGCCAGCAACCCTTGCACAGCGCAGCGGCCGAGCCAGGGACCACAAAGGTTTTGTTGGAACCATTTCTGATCCAAGCAGGAACAATTCCCGCCATAAACACTCGCCCTGTCATTCAACGGGTTTTCTGAGCAAACGAGCATGCGGGGCTGATGTCTGAGATCCGCGCATCGGTTCTCTTCAGGCCTTGCTGGAGGCAGTCGGGGCCAATAGCAGTGAAATCGCGGCTTTGGTGAATGAGGGAATTCTGGCGCCGCGGTGTGCGTCTGATGTTGTCCGTCTGAGATGGAGCTTTGATGAAGGCAGGGGCCTTCTTAAAGTGTTGGGTAAGGCTTCCCAATTGGTTGATGCAGATCCTGTCGATTGGGAAGGATAGCTGACAGCGAAGAAGCGCGCAGGTGTGAGCTTGACCCCACTGATCGAGGCAATCCGTGGAGGGCGACTTTGTGTTAGAATCACAAAAGTCGCTGTCTTCAGCGGACGCCGAGTCTCTCGGGCCGAGGTCGATCTTCTTTCCAGCCAATCAAAACGCCTGCCGTCAGGCCTGATCCCTGCCGCCTCTTTAGGTCTTTCGGGTGGCATCAAGGGAGAGGGTAGGAATATACCTTGACTCGGGTATGCCCCAAAATCTCGAAAATACGCACTGCGGTTCCATCCCGTCCTAACCAACCAGCGCGTTGTCGTCGCGTTTGATCGCCAAGATGGACGATCGCGGAAGACTATCCGCCGACGGGAAGCTCGCGCCGGGATGCTGGATACCTACAAACATCGTGCGTTTGTCCGAGGACCATGTCAGGCCGGTCACTTCGCTGCCCAGCGGACCGGTTAGAAAACGCCGGATCTCGCCAGTCATCGGGTCGCCCGCCAGCATCTGGTTGTTGCCCATGCCCGCAAATTCGCCTTCGTTGGAATCCTCGCCATCAGTCTGAATCCAGATGATGCCGGTAGAGTCGATCTGCATCCCGTCCGGCGAGTTGAACAGGTTGCCCGCGTTGATGTTGGCCGTCCCGGCATAGGGGCCCTCGGCGTGCACGGTCGGGTTGCCGGCCATCACGTAGAGATCCCATGTGAAGGCGAAAGCGGCATGGTCGCCGCCTTCGGGACGCCAGCGCACGATCTGGCCGAACTCGTTTGTTGCGCGCGGGTTTGGAGCGTTCAGGTCGAGCACATCGCCACCAGCGTTGGTTTGCGGCGTACCGTCATCTTTCATCGCACCACGGCGGGCGTTGTTGGTCAGGCAGCAATAGGCCTCGGGCGCGGTCAGGTTCACGGCAACCCACTCAGGCCGGTCCATCGTGGTCGCGCCGACTTTCGAGCCCGCCATCCGGGTGAAGATCGCAATTTCAGCGGCCGACATTCCGGTGGCTTCGGGGGTCAGGGCGACCCACATGCCGGTCATATCATCGTTGAACTTTGCGGCATAAAGCTGCCCTTCGACCAGAAGGGTCGAGGTGTCGCCGCCCGGCACGTAGAGATCGCGGCTGACCCATCTGTACATGTATTCGCCACGCTCATCATCGCCCATGTAAACAACGATCTGCCCGTTTGCGGCCACGACGCAGGCAGCGTTTTCGTGCTTGAAACGGCCAAGGGCGGTGTGCTTGACCGGGGTAGAACCGGCGTCAGCCGGGTCGATCTCGACGATGTAGCCGAAACGGTGCGGTTCGTTCGGGTGCTTGACGATGTCAAAGCGCGCATCGAAGCCATGGTAGTTGTAGATGCCGGGATCGACCTTGGTAGACACGCCATAGCGTTTGTATCCGGCAGTGACGGCCTCGGTCAGGGTGGGTTCTGCGGTGGCACCGAAATAGCCGTTGAAGTTTTCCTCGCAGGTCAGATACGTGGCCCAAGGCGTGCGGCCAGAACCGCAATTGTTCAGCGTGCCCAAGATCGCCATGCCGGTCGGGTCGGCCTCGGTTCTCAGCAGGTCATGACCTGCGGCAGGGCCGGTCGCGGTCATTGGCGTGTTGTTGGTGATACGGCGGTTGTACGGGCTGTCCTTGACGATGGCCCAGCCCTCGGCACCCTCTGCCAGTTCCATCACGGTGACGCCCTGGAAGTTCTGCAACCGCAACACATCATCGGCCGAGGCGGGCAGCCCCTCCTGCACGCTAGGCAGGTTGATATCGTTGTTCACATACTCGCTGTTCACGGCCAGAACTTCGCGGCCGCCGATGCTGAACAACTCCATCCCGTCGGTGTTTTCGCCGAATACGCGGTCGGATCCGGCGGTCGGAATGCCC
>JANNNF010000235.1:0-8039 GCA_031398405.1 Rhodobacterales bacterium
CGCGCGATCGACCAGATGCACGAAGGGCAGCCCCGCCTCACCGCGCCGGATGTTTTCCACCAGCACCTCGGCCGCAGAAGACGCGCGGGTATTGGCGGCAATGTGGGGGGTGACGGTCACGCGCGGATGGGTCCAGTAGGGGTGATCTGCGGGCAGCGGTTCGACCCGGAACACATCCAGTGTGGCATGGCCGAGATGGCCAGAGCTGAGCGCCGCCAGCAGGGCTTCATCGTCGATCAGCGCGCCGCGACCAGGATTAAGGATCACCGCCCCAGGTGGCAGAAATCCCAGAGTGCGGGCGTTCAGCAGGTTTTCGGTATCCGGCGTTTTGGGCAGCAGGCTGATCACGATCTGCGCGGTGGACAGGGCTGTTTCCAGTCCGTCCGCCCCATGATGGGTCGGCAGGCCGGCGATATCCTTGGGGCTGCGGCTCCACCCGCTGACCGGGAAGTTCAGTGCTTGCAAGGCCCGCGCACAGGCAAGACCCAACTCGCCCAAGCCCAGCAGGGTCACAGACCGTTCACTGGCCAAGGGCGGGCAGGTATCGTTCCACGCGTGGTCCGGGTTCACGATATGCGCGTCCATCCCAAGATGATGGCGCAGGGTGTGGCCCACGACCCACTCGATCATACCATCGGTCATCCTTGGATCGACCATCCGACACAATGGTTGCGTCAGCGTTGTGTTGCCCACCACGCGTTCCACCCCGGCCCACAGATTCAGCACTGCCTTGGTGCGGGTGAAGGGGGTGAAGTCCTGCAGGGGGGCCGAGGGCGCGTAGATGATGTAATCGACCACCGTGGGGTCCGGGGCGTCAGTCACCACACAGGCGTCAATCCCTGCGCGGGTCAGGGCAGTGGGCAGGACATCGCGGTATTCATCCCACACAGCGGGGGCGGCAAAGAAAACGGTCAGGGGCATGCGGGGCGGCCTTTCAAACTATTGTGGCAGGGCTATCGCAGCATTGACCGCAAGGGCAAGGATCACCGTGTTGGTCAGAAATGCCGCCACGGCCTGCGCCAGCACCACGCGGCGCATTGTGGCAGATTTCACCGTCACATCCGACACCTGTGCCGTCATGCCGATGCCGAAGGAAAAATACATGAAATCCCAAACGTCGGGGTCATCGGTTGGCGCATAAGTATTGCCGGGAAAGAACAGCCCCCCCGCCGCAGGCCCGCGTCCGTAAAACAGATGCGCATAGTGAAACGCGGCCAGCGTGTGCATTACCGCCCAGCCAAGCGGCACCGAGGACAGCGCCAACACGGTTTCCGCAAGCCCTGCAGGCTCTGTGCGGTTCACAAGGCCGATGGTTGCGGTCAGGCTGGTGCCCACGGCCAAAAGAGTGATGGCCACGATCAAGCCGGTGCCTGCATCCTCGACAGCGGCCTTTTTGCGCAGGATCTCGGGCGTCTGCCCGGTGCGACGCAGCATCATCGCCAGAATTGCCGTAAAGAACACATCGACGGCAATCAGGGTGCTATAGCCACCATCCAGCCCGCGCCAGTTCGCCAGAAGCCCGCCCAGAACCCCCAGACAAAAAGCCAGCGCGAATGGCCGATGGCGTCCTAGAAAGAGCTTCATCTTGGCCTGTGGATGTGGGCGCTTTGCACAAGACCGAAGGCCACCATGATCACCAGCATCGCCGATCCCCCGTAGGACAGCAGCGGCAACGGCACTCCGACCACCGGAGCCATGCCCATCACCATTGACAGGTTGACGGCGAGGTACAGAAAGAAGTTGACCGCGATGCCAAGGATCAGAATTGCCGAAAACCGGTCTTTGTTTTGCAAAGCCGACACCACGCAGAACGCGATGATCAGCGCATACAGGATGAGCAAAGAAAATGCGCCGACAAAGCCGAATTCCTCGGCCAGCGTGGTAAAGATGAAATCAGTGTGCTTTTCGGGCAGAAAGTTAAGCCGGCTTTGGGTGCCCTGCATGAACCCCTTGCCCGACAGGCCGCCCGACCCAAGCGCAATCTTGGCCTGAATGATGTTGTACCCGGCCCCGAGCGGATCGGCGGTCGGATCCAGAAACGTGTCGATGCGTTTGTACTGATAGTCATGCAGCAACTGCCACGGTGTGCTGCGCGACATGAACACCGCCACAACCGCCCCAACGGCCATCGAAATGACAGCGGCAAAGTACCAGTAGCTGACGCCCGCCAGAAACATCACCGCCCCGCCGCCCATTATCAGCATCAAGGATGTACCAAGGTTGGGCTGCATCAGCACCAGAATGGTTGGGGCCACGATCATGATCACGGGAATGACAACATAGAGGGGCCGCGATGTTTTGCGGATATCAAGCCAGTCGTAATACGCAGCCAGCATCATCACGAGGCTGAATTTCATCATCTCGGACGGTTGCAACCGGATGAACCCAAGGTCCAGCCAGCGCTGCGCGCCCATGCCCATGGTGCCGAAAAATTCTACCACCAGCAGCAAGATGATTGACGCCACATAGGCGACGCCAGCCATATTGCGCCAGAACCAAATCGGCACCATGGCGACGCCGAACATGAGGACCAGCCCCACGACAAACCGCTTCATCTGCGGCTCGGCCCAGGTGGTAATATCGCCCCCCGCCACCGAATACAGCATCAGAAACCCGACGGACGCCACCGCCGTGACCAGCACCACCAAAGCCCAGTTCACATACAGGATTTTGCGGATGCCCGTGGGCACCTGTTTGACGCGGTATTCCAGAAAGCTCATGCAGCCCCCCTCATGCCCGCGAATTGCCGCTGTCGCCATCATCCGGCGCGCGCAGGGGAAGGTCTTTCAGCATCGTCTCTATCCGGCCCCGCTGGCTGGCGGGGTAGGCGGACAGGGGCGGGATGGTGCCATAGAGCGTGCGCAGCAAAGCATCACGGGCGATGGGGGCCGCCACTGTGGACCCGCCCCCCCCATGTTCCACCACCACTGACACCGCGTACCGAGGCTTGTCATAAGGCGCATAGGCCACGAACAGCGCATGATCGCGGCGTTCCCATGGCAGTTGATCGTTCGAAATAACTCCGCTGGCGCGTTCGGCGGTGCTGATGTTGCGCACTTGGCTGGTTCCTGATTTGCCTGCCATCAGCATGGTTTCATCCGCCACCCGAGCGGTTTTTGCGGTGCCATGCGCACTGTTGACCACATCAAACATGCCACGCCGCACGCCCAACAGACTATCGGCTGAGATGCCCATCGACTGCGCCGGTGCCACATCCAGTTCTTGCCCGTCGATCATCCGCACAAGACGGGGTTTCACGTCGCGCCCCGTCGCGAGCCGCGCGGTCATCACCGCCAGTTGCAACGGCGAGGTCAGAACATACCCCTGCCCGATGGATGCGTTGATGGTATCTCCAATGCGCCATTCTGCCTTGTACTTTTCTTGCTTCCACGCCTTGTCGGGCATCGCGCCTTCAGTGATCGCCGACATCGGCAGATCGTGGCGAACACCCAGACCCAGCTTGCGGCCCATCTCGGCCATCTTATCGATGCCAACCTTCTGGGCGATATCGTAGAAATACACGTCGCAGCTTTCGGTAAGCGCGCGGTCCAGCGTCACTGTGCCATGCCCTGCCCGTTTCCAGCAGTGAAAGCGGCGGCCGCCGATTTCAACATAGCCCGGGCAACTGGAGCGGGTGTTCGGACTGATCACTCCAGCCTCCAACGCTGCGAGTGCCGTCACCATCTTGAAAGTCGACCCCGGCGGATAGGCCCCCGAGACCGCCTTGTTGGCCAGTGGGCGGTGGTCATTTTCGGTCAGGATGGCATAGTCTTTGGAGCTGATCCCGCGCACGAACAAGTTGGGGTCGAAGGACGGGGCCGAGGCAATGGCGATGATGTCGCCGTTGTCCACGTCCATCACCACGCAGGCCGCACTTTCGTCGGTCAGCCGGGCCTGGACAAAATTCTGCACATCGGCGTCAATGGTCAGGCGGATATCGGCCCCGGGGTCGCCCTCGCGGCGTTCCAGTTCGCGCATGACGCGACCCACGGAATTAACCTCAATCCGCTTGTTGCCTGCCTTGCCGCGAAGGGTGTCTTCCATCCAGCGTTCTGTGCCGATCTTACCGATCTGAAACTTGGGGATTTGCAACACAGGCTCGGGATCTTGCACGCCTTCAAGATCTTTTTCCGACACAGGCCCGACATAGCCCACCACATGGGCAAAATCATCGGTCAGCGGATATTGCCGTGACAGGCCCACCTCGGGCGACACGCCTGGCAAAGAGGGGGCGTTCAGCGCGACTTTTGAAAAGTCTTCCCAACTCAACCGGTCTGCCACGATGATCGGCACAAATGCCGAGCGGCGTTTGACTTCCTCGATGGTTTTTTCGACCTCTTCATCCGACATCGGGATCAGACTGGCCAGCCGGTGCAACACCGCCGCTACATCGCCCGCGTCCTCACGGGTGATCACCACGCGGTAGTTTTGTTCGTTATCTGCAATTGTCTTGCCATTTCGGTCCTGAATAAGGCCCCGGGTTGGTGGAATAAGTCGAATATTGATGCGGTTTTCTTCGGCCAAAAGACGAAATTGATCGGCCTGGTCAATCGACAGATACTGCATCCGCGCGCCCATGACGGCCACCAACGACGTCATCGCACCACCCAGCAGCAGGGAGCGTCGGGTGATTGAGCGGGCACTGTCTTCGGTATCGCGGGCAGTCCGTCTCACAGCCGTCTCCCCATGGCATCGGTCTCACCTGTGGCGGGTTTGCGCAAATCAAGCGCCAAGCGTGACGCCACCACCACCGCCGGATAGCATAGCATCGACCACAAGATTTGCAGCAAGGCAAAGCCAAAGCTGGGCTGCGGCACAAAAGCGATGGCAAAAACCAGCCGATACGCCAGCAACATTGCCATCATCAACCCAGACACCAGCAGCCATTCGACGACAAAGTTCAACTCGCGCGTAAGCGCGACGCGGGATCGCAGGAATTCGGTCGCCAGCACAACCAATGCTGTCCAAAGACCCGGTGGGCGCATCAGGATCAGGTCTTCAACCAGCACCACGAACCCGATCAGAAGCACAGGCAGATAATCCGGGCGGCGCATCACCCAAGCCATGATCAGGCATAACAACAGGTCGGGCCCCGGCCATTTCCCCGCCACAGATCCAAGCGGCAGCAGGCGAAAAAACAACAGCACCAGCGCGAGTGAAAGAAACAGCGCGCGGTAGGCCCATGTGATGCGGGTCGTGTCACCCATCGGTCGCTGGACCCTCGGCAGCACCAGACCCTGCGGCATCGACATCGCCGCCTGCGGGCGCGGGGGTTACGGTGCCTTCGCTGCCGTGTGCCACGTCTGCCAAGGGCGGCGGCACCACGGTCAGCGGCGGGGCTACGATGGCCCCGGTGTCTACAATCGGCTCCAGTTCATGGCTGCGCAGCACGCGCAGAAATTCCAGCCGCTGATAGTCGGCAGCAAGTATCACCCGCAGTCGTTTGTCCTTGCCAAGCGCAACTTGGCCGACCAGCAATCCGGCCGGAAACACGCCGCCGTCGCCCGAGGTGACAACCCGGTCGCCGGGGCGCACCTGATCGGGGTCTTCGACAAACTCCAGCGGTGGCTGCGCGGTATTGTCGCCCGACAGCAAGGCTTTTTGCCCTGACGGTTGCACCGTTACCGGGATGCGGCTGTTGCTGTCCGTCACCAGAATCACGCGGGCTGTGCGATTGCCCACTCCCGAAATGCGCCCGACCAGACCAATGCCATCCATCGTGGCCCAGCCGTCACGGATGCCATCGCGCGCACCGACATTCAGCAAAACCGACTGCCGGAAAGGACTGCCGCTGTCCGCCATTACCACGCCCGTCACATGGGTCAGCATAGGATCCAGCCGCACCTGATTGAGATCCAGAAGACGCGCGTTCTTTTGTTCAAGTTGAAGGGCGGCTTCTTTCCACGCCTTCATCTGTTGCAACTCGTTCTTGAGTTCCTGATTTTGTTCATAGATGCGTGTGTAGGATTGATAATCATCTATCATCGCCGCAGCGCGTGTCACCGGGCTAAGTGCCCAATCCATGTTGGGGACCACAGTATCAACCAAGGCCGCGCGAAAGCGTTCGACGCGGGGACTATCGACCCGCCACAGCAAGAACAGCGCCAGCAAAACCAGCACCAGCAAACCCACCAGAACACGGCGAAGCGGGCGAGAGAAATCTTCCGGTCCGGTGCGGGGCTGTGCCACGGGGGCCTCTGGGTCTGAAAGTGCGGGTCAGATCAGCTATCGTAGTCGATCACATGACGCAGTTGTTTTTCGTATTCCAGCGCTTTGCCGGTGCCAAGCGCCACACAATTGAGTGACTCGTTGGCGACACTGATAGAAAGCCCCGTCTGTTCGCGCAGTGCAAGGTCCAGATCGCCGAGCAACGCACCGCCCCCGGTCAGCATCACGCCCCGGTCAACAATATCGGCGGCGAGATCCGGCGGCGTGGCTTCCAACGCCTGCATAACCGCATCGCAGATTTGCTGGACGGGTTCGGCAAGAGCTTCAGCCACTTGAGCCTGGTTGATCTCGGTTTCCTTTGGCACACCGTTCAAAAGGTCACGGCCCCGGATTTGCATCGAAGACCCGCGCCCGTCGTCTGGCATCCGGGCGGTACCGATGCTGGTCTTGATCCGTTCGGCAGTGGATTCCCCGATCAGAAGGTTCTGGTGTCGGCGCAAATAGGCGATGATCGCCTCGTCCATCCGGTCGCCACCCACGCGCACGGACCGTGCATAAACGATGTCTCCAAGCGACAGCACGGCCACTTCGGTCGTGCCACCACCGATATCGACCACCATGCTGCCGGTGGGTTCGGTGATCGGCATCCCCGCCCCGATGGCGGCGGCAATCGGTTCTGCGATCAGACCGGCGCGACGGGCACCTGCCTGCAATACCGAATTGCGGATTGCGCGTTTTTCGACTGGAGTCGCGCCATGCGGGACGCAGACAATGATCTTGGGTTTGCTGAAGGTCGTGCGTTTGTGAACCTTGCGGATGAAATGCTTGATCATTTCCTCGGCGGCCTCGAAGTCGGCAATCACCCCGTCGCGCATCGGGCGGATCGCCTCAATGCTGCCGGGTGTGCGGCCCAGCATCAACTTGGCATCCTCGCCCACGGCCAGAACCACTTTCTTGCCGTCCTTGGTGTGGTACGCCACGACCGAGGGTTCGTTCAACACGATGCCCTTGCCACGGATGTAGACGAGCGTATTGGCGGTGCCGAGGTCGATCGCCATGTCCGACGAAAAGAGGCTCGAAAAAAACCACATGCTGGGGTGACCTTGTCTTGCGCAAACGGATGTATTCGCGACTCGGCGGGTATCCGAGGCGAACATCATCATATACGGACAGGGGAGTGTGAGGGAAAGGGGGGGAGGGTGTTGGAGCGCTATTCCGTCCCTGCCGTGCCGGACTTGTGATTTTGCAACTATTTAACGGGAATTTTCGCCCTGCAGGCGACAGTCATCGACGAAACTATGCACTTTTCGAGCATTGCCTGAACTACGCATAGGTATTGGTTCGGCCCTGCCCCAAACAATGTTCAATTTCTCATGCGGCTGTGTCGAAGAATTTGACCTAAGGTCGGGGAATCAGCAGGGTGGAACGGTCATGCAGGCAGCACAAGGACCACCTGCATGACCCGCTGTCACGACGCGTCGCGGTAATTGACGGACTTGGTGTCATCGCCCGGGGCCGATTTTTGGCGGCGCACGATCAGCTTGTTCAGCGCGTTCACATAGGCTTTGGCGCTTGCCACGATGGTGTCGGTATCGGCGGATTGCCCGGTGACGATGCGGCCGTCTTCCTCCAGCCGCACTGACACGGTGGCTTGCGCGTCGGTGCCTTCGGTGACGGCGGCCACCTGATAAACCTGCAAGCGCGCCTTGTGCGGAAACAGCGCCTTCACACAGTTGAACGCGGCATCGACCGGGCCGTCCCCCGTTGCCTCAACCCTGTGTTCCACCCCGTCAATGGCAAGAGTCATCTGCGCCTCTTGCGGACCGTCAGTGCCGCAGACCACACGCAGGCGGCGGATTTGCATATGGTCA
>JANNNF010000245.1:0-1578 GCA_031398405.1 Rhodobacterales bacterium
CGCTCAGAATGACAAGTGACGCTTGAAACCGCTCCTCACTTCAGCATCCGCCTATCTGCGCGACCCCAGCAATGTGGCAGGCTGGGCGGCGTTGCAATCTGCCGCCGCCGCCGAGGTGGCGCGTCTGGCCGATGTGCAGGCCGACCTGTGGTTCACCTATCACCCGTATTACAAATCGCCCGACTTGATCGGCCCTGTGATCTGCGCGCGGGCTGGCCTGCCTTATGTAACCTGCGAGGCGTCTTATTCCGCGCGGCGCAATATGGGGGTCTGGGCGGATATGCAGGTGCGGGTTTTGCAGGCCGTAAAAGGTGCGGCGCTGAATCTGTGCCTGACGGATCGTGACAGGGTGGGGCTGCTGGCCGCCGCATCCGATGCCGTGGTGGCGCAGTTTCCGCCTTTCATAGACGAAGTGCCCTTTTCCGCAGCGCCCACCCCGCAAAACGGCCATCTGGTGACAGTCGCGATGATGCGGGCGGGGGACAAGGCGCAAAGCTATGCCCTGCTGGCGCAAGCTTTGGCCTTGTTGCCACGGGGGGTAGACTGGCATTTAACCGTGGCGGGCGACGGGCCGCTGCGGCGCGAAGTGCAGGCGATGTTTGGGGATCGTGTGACATGGGCCGATCGGCTTGATCGCACCGGGGTGGCTGCATTGCTGGCCACGGGTGCGGTTTACGTTTGGCCGGGCTGTGGCGAGGCCTATGGGCTGGCCTATCTGGAGGCGCAGGCCGCGGGTCTGCCCGTGGTCGCCATGGCCGTGGCTGGCGTGCCAGAAGTGGTGACAGACGGCGTGACCGGGATCTTGGTGGCTGACGGGGATGCGGCGGGAATTGCCACGGCGATAACGCGACTGTTGGGGGATGAAGGTTTGCGCCGCCAGATGGGGCGGGCCGCGCGGGCTCAGGTGCAAGCCAAGCATACGATGCAGGGGGCGGTGCTGCGGCTGGACGCGCTATTGCAGGGGGTGATGGGGTGAAAGAGCAGTTTTTGCGCGCGCTTGACACCTGCGCCGCGGCAGGTACCCCGGCGCAATTCTGGCTGCGCGATGATGATGCAGTGGAACCAACGGCGGCTTTGGACCGGCTTTTGGCCAGCGTGCCAGTGCCGTTCACACTCGCCGTCATCCCGGCCTTTGTCGGGGCGGCCTTGGTGCAACGGCTGGCGGGGGAAGACCATGTGACCGTGGCCCCGCACGGCTGGGCGCACCTGAACCACGCGGGCGAGGGTCAAAAGAAGCAAGAGCTTGGCGATCATCGCCCTGTCCCGGTCGTTTTGGCCGAAATCGCCAAGGGCGCCGCCAAGGTGCAGACGTTGTTTGGCGCGCAATACACCCCCGTTTTTGTGCCGCCGTGGAACCGGATCGCGCCGCATGTTGTGGCAGGCCTGCCCGGCATCGGCATAAAAGCGCTTTCGGTTTATGGCCCCGAAAAGCCGGGGCCTCTGCCTCAGATCAACACCCATGTCGATGTGATGGATTGGCACGGCACGCGCGGCGGGCGCCCCGACGACGCACTGCTGGCCGAACTTGCGCAGTCAATGCAAACTGGCACCCCTGTGGGGCTGCTGACCCACCATCTG
>JANNNF010000288.1:0-5307 GCA_031398405.1 Rhodobacterales bacterium
CAGGAAATCCTTGTCGGCGAAGACCGCGACCGCTTCACCGTTGCGGACGGCGGCGATGGTTTCGTCAGGGGTCGCGAATTCGAGGAGGGTCGCACCCGATTCCGCCACATACCCCGCCTGGATCGTCGACACCTGCGCCGAGACGGTGCCCTTCAGATCAGCATCCGCCGCAAGCGCGACATAGGCACTGGCTGCGGGCGGGAAATAGTTCTGCGTGAAGTCGATGACTTCCTCACGCTCTGGCGTGATCGACATGCCGGCGATGATCACATCATAGTTGCCCGATTGCAGGTTCGGGATGATGCTGTCCCATTCATTCGTCACCCATTCGCAGGTCAGGGCAGCGCGCTTGCACAGCTCATCACCGACCTCACGCTCAAAGCCCGCAACCTCGCCCGCGTCATTGATGAAGTTGAAGGGGGGGTATGCGCCTTCGGTGCCGAGGCGCACGGTCTGGGCGGTGGCAATCCCTGCGGTCAGGGCCAGAAGTGCAGTCGCAAGCATAAGTTTTTTCATTGGTTATTCCCTTTTGGACGTGGTTTTGGTTTATGCGGTGGCAGACAAAAACCCGCGCAGTCGGTCGGTCTGCGGGTTGCCGAACAGGCTGCCGGGCGGGCCTTGTTCTTCGATTTTTCCTTGGTGCAGAAAGATGACGTGATCGGAACAATCCGCTGCCAGTTTCATGTCATGTGTGACCAAGATCATGGTTCGGCCTTCATCGGCCAAGGCCTTGATCACCCTGATGACTTCTTGCTCCAGTTCCGGGTCAAGCGCGCTTGTCGGCTCGTCGAACAGCAGGGCGCGCGGTTCCATGCACAGGGCGCGCGCAATGGCGGCGCGTTGCTGCTGGCCACCCGAAAGCTGGGCAGGCCAGGCATCACATTTTTCTACAATGCCGACCTTGGCAAGGTAATGCCGTGCCTTTTCCTCAACCTCTGTGGGGTCGCGCTTCATCACCGTTACGGGCGCTTCCATCACGTTTTGAAGGATGGTCATATGCGACCACAGATTGAACTGCTGAAACACCATCGACAGGTTGGTGCGCATCCGTGTGACTTGGGCGCGGTCGGCCGGATGACGCGCAAGCCCCTCGCCCTTCCACCGCACGGCCTCGCCCTCAAACTGAATGTCGCCTTTCTGGCTATCCTCCAGCAAATTGCAGCAGCGCAGCAAGGTGGATTTGCCTGACCCGGACGACCCGATCAGCGACACCACATGCCCGCGCGGCGCTGTCAGATCGACACCCTTGAGAACCTCAAGGCTGCCGTAGGCTTTGTGAAGGTCGCGGATCGCGATGACGGGGGAATCGGTCATGTGTCTCTGTTGGCAGGGAACGCCCGTCTGATGCGGGCTGTGATGGGGCAGTAGGGCGCAGTTCTGGCGCTATTGCAACGTGCTTTGTGGCGTCTGGAAAGGCAAACCTTTCCAAATTGCCTAATTCCGTTGCGCAATCTGGTCAGGTGCGGGCGGGATCGGCACCTCAAGATAGCTAGAGGATGGAATGGCCACAATGCCGTTCAGATGCAGGATTTCGCGATCCTGCGGCGACAGGGCGACAATCGCGTCGCTGATGGTCGCGAAGATTGGGGCAGGGTCGCGGTGTCGCGCGGTGATGTAGGGCAGGCCCGGGGTGGGAGAGGTGCGGGCTACCTCGCGCAGGGACAGGGGGGGGGCATGGAGTTGCATCAGGCCCCATGTCAGCGCGTCCAGTGCGGCAATATCAGCGCGGCCCTCCGCCACGGCAGCAGCAGACTGGGCATGCCCCCCGGTTTCCAAACTGGGCGGCAGGTAGATGCCAAGTCCGTGCGCATGGGTTTGTGGGGCGGCCCACCCCGACTGCGACAGAGGTTCATTATAGGCAAAACGCGCGCCGTCAAACGCAGCAAGATTATCGCGCGGATCATCGTTCCGGGCCACAAACACAGAGTAATAATAGCCGGGCGCGCACCCCGGCAAGCCATAATCCGGCGTGCCGACAAGCGTTACCTGACCGTGCAATCGCGCCCGATAGGGGTAGCCGCAGGTTTGCGACAGGATGAGATCGTTCGATTGCCATGCGTCCCAATAGGCCCCCGCTCCCCGCGTCAGCGGGACGAAAACATTCAGCGCTTCGGCAATCAGCGCCCAATAGCGGTCATTTGCCGCCTGCATCGGCGGCATGTCATACATCCCAAGTGACGCGATCATCCGCCTTCGGCCTGTTGGCGGGCAAGGGCGCTTTCAACATCCGACAGTCCCAGCAGGTTAGACACCAGCCGCATCAACCGGTCTTCCTGTTCATCGCGCAAGCCATCTGACAGCGCCACTGTCCACATCGCCTGCATCAGGGCGAACCGATCCTCGGGGTCGGTCGCGGCCGTCAGCGCGCGAGTAAACCGAACGGTATCAGGAGCTTGGGTTTCCAGATCCTCGGCCTCGGCCCGCAAGGTGGCGGCGGCGTAGGCATCCAGTTGGTGGCGGCGCATCAGCACACGGTCAATACGCTCCACCTCCTCGCCAGAATACAGGCCGTCGCTGCGGGCAAGCCGCACCAGCAGGGCAGCCAGCGCCAAGGCGGCGTCAGGTTCGGGCAGTCGGGTGGGGGCGGGGGCCAGAAGGCGCGACAGAAGACTTTGGATCATGGTCCTAAGATAGGCGGTTTGTAAGGGCTATGGTAGCAGTTTCCAAGCATCAGGCGGGCAAACTTCCTGTCATAAGGGCGGCCGCAAGTGACCCTGTGAAATCGCCACCGCCGACCCCGCAATACGCACCGCTGTGATCGCCCCGCCAGCCGCATCGATGGTCAGCGTCAGATCAGACGCCCGCCCCATCTCTACCCCTTGGCGCAAGGCAAGGCGCGTGGTGCCATCGGTCACAGCCCCATTCTGGTGTAGATGGGCGGCGAGAATGGCCGTGGCCGACCCCGTCGCCGGGTCTTCGGGGATGCCTGCGGTCGGCGAAAACATCCGCGCGCGAAAGTCGCAGTCGGTGCCGGCAGTGTAGAGATATGCGCTGTCCACCCCCGCCTGAGCCATAAGCTGTGACCAGTCTGGCTGCATGGGGCAGGCCTCGGCCAAAGCGCCCAATGACCGAACGGGGACATAAAGAAACCTCGGCCCACCTTGGAAAACGCCGGGCGGGAAAGGTCCGATATCGCCGGGTGCAAGACCCAGGGCGGCGGCGACCAAGGCCGTGTCGACCGACGCCACAACGGAAAAGGGCACCACTGGGGCGGTCAGTTCTGCCATGATATCAGTGCCCTGTCGGATCACGGTGACTGGCACAAGGCCGGCCTCCTCCTCCAGCGTGACGGTGTAGGTGAAATCCCCCTGATGCGCGGCGCAGGCCAGATGAATGGCGCAGCCGATGGTCGGGTGGCCCGCAAAGGGGATCTCGGCGGTCGGAAAGAATATCCGCACCCGCGCGGTGTGGTCAGGGTCTGCGGGGGCCATCACGAAGATAGTCTCAGACAGGTTGAATTCCCGCGCGATAGTTTGCATCTGCACGGTGGTCAGCGCGTCTGCCCCCAGCACGACGGCCAATGGATTGCCCGTGTAGGGCGTGGCGGTGAATACATCCAAGGTGTGAAATTCCAGCATCACTTCAATCCCTTGAACAGCTTGGTCAACCGCTGTGCCTCCTCTGCTAGACCATAGGGCGGGTTGATGATGAACATCCCCGACCCCTCCATCCGGTGGCCATCGCGGGCAGGCGGGAAGCGCACCTCATGCCGCAGTGCCCCCGGGTGATCGGCCTGCAACTGTCCCAGCATGGGACCATGCGGCCCGCCCGTCAGCAGCGGGTACCACAGCGCCACGATCCCCACGTTCCACTTGCGCACGATGTGGCCAATGATGGCGGGGATGGTGTCGTAATCGGCCTTCACTTCATAAGACGGGTCGATCAGCATCATCCCCCGGCGCGGGGTGGGCGGAGACAGGGCAAGCGCCTGCTGCCAGCCATCGGCGGGATGGATGGTGGCAGCCCAAGGCAGCATCGTGTGGCGCAGCGCCTGCGCCTCGGCGGGGTGCAATTCGCACAGGTGCATCGTATCCATGGCGCGCAGCGTCAGCGCGGCAATCAGCGGTGATCCCGGATAGGCATTCGCCCCATATTGCGCCCGAACTTCGGCCAGACGCTGCCGGTAAGGGTGATCCTTCGGGAACCAGCCTTCCACCGCCGCGATGCCCTTTTCGGCCTCGCCCGTTTTCAGCGCGGCCTCTGACCCAAGGTCATAAAGCCCGCGCCCAGCATGGGTTTCGATATAACTGAAGGGTTTGTCCTTTTGCGTCAGATAGTCCAGCGCCACCGCCAGCAGCGCGTGCTTTTGCACGTCAGCGAGGTTTCCGGCATGGTAGATGTGTTGATATGACAGCATGGGTCTTGGGTAGCAGGCCGTCAGATCGCGGTAAAGCCGTTGTCCACAAACAGATGCGTGCCGTTGACAAAACTCGCGGCATCGCTGGCCAGAAACAATGCAGCCTCGGCGACTTCCTCGGCCCGGCCTATACGCCCCTGCGCGGCCATGATCGCGGTATCGGACACATCCACCCCCAGGGCTTGCAAATCGCGCACTTCGCGCAAGCCATGCGGGGTTTCAATAAACCCCGGACAAACAGCGTTGCAACGGATGCCCCGGTCGCGGAATTCGACCGCAATCGCGCGGGCGAACATGTGCACAGCGCCCTTGGTGGTGTCATACAGCACCTCCATCGGGGTGCCTGCTACTGCGCTGATGGACGAGGTGCAGACGATGGAGCCCTTGCCCTGCGCAATCATGCCGGGCAGCACAGCCTTGGTCATCAGGAACATCGACTTCACGTTCACCGCGTGCAGCCAATCCCATTCCTGTTCCGTGGTTTCCAGAAACGGTTTGATCACAATGGTGCCCGCATGGTTGAACAGCACGTTGGCCGGACCGTGCGCACGAGTGGCCGCCGCTACAGCCGTCTCAACCTGCGTCGCATCGGACACATCGGCGTGCAGGGCAATCGCCTCCCCACCCGACAGGGTAATCTGATGCGCCCGCTCCTCGGCGGCTGCAAGGTTCAGGTCGATGATCGCAACCTTTGCCCCTTCGGCCGCGAACAGGGCGGACGCCGCCCCGCCCCTCCCCGTCGCCCCACCCGAGATGATTGCGATCTTGCCAGCCAGCCTGCCCATGGTGCCCCCAATGAAATCGGGCGGCCCATCAGGACCGCCCGCTATCGGTAAGGCGGGCTTCACCCCGCCGTCAAGTGACGGGCAGGATGCGCCCCGCCAGACCTATCAGTTCCGGGCTTTATCGACCATCTTGCCTTTGGAAATCCACGGCATCATGTCACGCAG
>JANNNF010000366.1:0-3037 GCA_031398405.1 Rhodobacterales bacterium
CATCTGTCGGCAGCACAATACCTGAAGGCAAAAACCGGCGCGCCGGTAGCCATCGGTGCAAAGGTCATTGCCGTGCAGGCGCTGTGGAAGGACATCTACAACTTGCCCGATTTCCCGGCGGACGGGTCGCAGTGGGACCGGCTGTTTGCCCACGGTGACACGTTCTTGCTGGGCCGCATCCCCGGCAGGGTGATATTCTCGCCCGGTCATACGCTGGCCTCCATCACCTATGTGATCGGCGAAGCGGCCTTTGTACACGACACGCTGTTCATGCCCGACTCTGGGACAGCACGGACAGATTTTCCTGGCGGAAGCGCGTCGCAGCTCTATGCCTCGATCAAGGAAATCCTAGCACTGCCAGACGAAACCCGCATTTTCACCGGGCATGACTACCAGCCCGACGGTCGCGAAGCCCGGTGGCAGTCGACCGTCGCCGAGCAGAAGTCTGCAAACATCCATCTGTCGACCTGCAAGACGGAAACCGAGTTCGTGCGGCTGCGCGAGGCCCGAGACAAGACGCTGGCCATGCCCAAGCTGATCCTTCACGCGCTGCAGGTCAACATGAACGGCGGGCGGCTACCCCAACCCGAGGCGAACGGCAGGCGGTATCTGAAACTGCCGCTTTATGCGCTGCACGGGGCAGCGTGGGACGACGACCAATGAAGCGCGATCTGACCCCGGACACCCTGGAGATGGTCGCGAATGCAGGCGATGCGGCGGAGTTCCTGAAGAAATTCGCGCACCCGTCACGGCTGATGGTCGTCTGTGCACTGGCAGAGGGTGAACGTTCGGTCCGCGATCTGGAAGACACGCTCGGCATCCGGCAGCCCGGCCTTTCGCAACAGATTGCCGAGTTACGCGAAGCGGGTTTCATCGTGGGCCGCAAGGACTCGAAGAACGTTTTCTATCGCCTCGCCGACGGCCGGTTGACCGAATTCATCGGCCTGCTGCACCGCATGTTCTGTGCGACCCGGCCCGATCCTGAAGGAACCGAACCATGACCGATTTCACCCCCTTCGCCTCGCTAACCGGCGGCATAATGATCGGCCTGTCGGCCGTGCTGCTGATGCTGTGGGAGGGCCGCATCGCAGGCATTTCCGGCATCGTAGGCAGGCTTTTGCCACCCTACCGTGACACGGCCTATCTGTCGCGGCTTGGCTTCGTGATCGGCCTTGTCGCTGCACCATTGGCGATGGTTGCGCTGACAGGCGTGCCAGTTGCACAGACGGTCTCGGGCAACCTTCCATTGATGATCCTCGCCGGTCTTCTGGTGGGGTTCGGCGCGGTCTGGGGCGGCGGCTGCACCTCGGGCCACGGCGTCTGCGGCCTGTCCCGGCTGTCGAAGCGGTCGTTCGTCGCGACGGGCGTGTTCATGACCACCGCCGTCGTCACCGTCTTTGTCATCCGCCATATCATCGCAGGCTGACCCGATGTCCTTTCTCGTCAATCTCGCCCTCGGGCTGCTGTTCGGTGGTGGCCTGATCGTCTCGGGCATGTCGGACCCTGCCAAGGTTCAGAACTTCCTCGACCTCAACGGCACCTGGGACCCCTCGCTGGCCTTTGTGATGGGCGGGGCGGTGCTGACGGCCTTTGTCGGCTACCGGATGGTGCTGGCGCGTCCGGTGCCTCTGGCCGCCGACCGTTTCCATCTGCCGGAAAAGACCGGGATTGACCAGCGCCTCGTCATCGGTCCCGCCCTCTTTGGCATCGGTTGGGGGATTGGCGGCTTCTGTCCCGGCCCAGCCCTCACCGCGCTCGGCCTCGGCAGCGTCGGAACGCTGGCCTTCGTTCCGGCAATGATCGTCGGCATGTGGACGGCACGCCTGTTGGGGGAATTTCGCTCTGCCGCTGCCCGCGCGGGGGCCGCATAGTCATGCTGGACCCCATCCAATACCTGCTGGGTGCCTTTTCGGGGTCTCTTGTGGGCTTCTCGCTCGGGCTGTTCGGCGGCGGTGGATCGATTCTCGCGGTCCCGCTTATGGTTTACCTCGTCGGCGTGCCGGTGCCGCATGTAGCGATCGGTACCAGCGCGCTGGCTGTCGCGGTGAATGCGGGGGCCAGTCTGGTGAGTCATGCCCGGTGCGGTAACGTGATCTGGCGCCGCGTCTGAATGTTCAGTGCGGCCGGCATCGTCGGGGCCACCTTGGGTGCGCCGCTGGGCAAGGCGCTGGACGGGCAGATGCTGCTGTTCCTGTTCGCGGTGCTCATGATCGTGGTGGGTGCGCGGATGCTGCAGGGACGCGGCGACGACGGGATTGCCGGAACTCAGTGCACCCGGCAGAACGCGCCAAAAGTTATGGCCACCGGGGGGCGTCACCGGCCTGTTTTCGGGCTTTTTCGGCATCGGCGGCGGGTTTCTAATCGTGCCGGGCCTTATCTTCTCTACCGGCATGCCCATCCTTAACGCGGTCGGATCGTCACTGGTGGCGGTGACTGCGTTCGGTCTTACCACAGCGGCCAACTATGCCTTCTCGGGTCTGGTGGATTGGCCGCTGGCAGGTGTTTTCATTGTCGGCGGGATTCTGGGCAGCGTTGCGGGCACAACGACGGCGCAACGCCTCAGCACCCGCAAGGGGGCACTGAGCACCGCGTTCGCAGCCCTCGTTTTTGCGGTGGCGGGTTACATGCTCTGGCAGAGCGGGCGGGCCCTGATTGGGTGACCGGATACGCAGATGCGGACAGGCCATGGGGTCCGGATTTCGCCTCGGCGCATCCCGACCCGGCCGGATCGCCGGATCGTGATGCGCCGGAGAGCTTATCGCGTGGACTTGGGCGTTTGCGTCGGATTATTAACGGCCATGGTCTGGTTGCGCACAATTCTTGCGACGGTGTTGATCGTGGCAATACTCCCCTGGGGGGCGTTCACGGCTCAGTTTCCTGGTGCGGTCACGCAGATCATGCAATGGGCTGACGGTGCCCGCCGCATGAAGGTGCGCACCAACGCCGAGACGCCGGCCGACGCCCGCATGGCGCGCTCCTTCGGCGCGGAAGGGATCGGGCTCTGCCGCACCGAGCACATGTTCTTCGACGGTGACCG
>JANNNF010000319.1:0-13652 GCA_031398405.1 Rhodobacterales bacterium
TCCAGCTTCACGAACAGCCCAAACCGCTGCACGCCTGAAATGCGCCCGGCAAATTCCGCCCCGACCCGGTCAGAGAGATACGCCGCCAGATATCGGTCGCTGGTATCGCGTTCGGCCACCATCGACCGGCGTTCGGTGTCAGAGATCAACTGCGCCGTTTCATCAAGGTTCTCAATGTCCCAAGCCGAAAGCCCGTCATCGCCCCAGCCATGCCCGGCAATCAGCGCGCGGTGTACGATCAGGTCGGAATAGCGCCGGATCGGGCTGGTAAAGTGCGCGTAATTCTTCAACGCCAGCCCGAAATGGCCAAAGTTCTGCGCGTTGTAATAGGCCTGTGTCATGCTGCGCAGGGTGGTGATGTTCAGCAATTCGTCAAACTCGGTGCCCTGCGCCTGTGCCAGCAGCCGGTTCAGGTGCATGGTCTGCAACACCTGCCCCTTGGCAAGGGTAAAGCCCGATGCCTCGGCCACTTCGCGCAGCGCATCGAGCTTGGTCGGGCTGGGTTCTTCATGCACGCGGAACAGCAAGGGTCGCTTCACGCGCACCAATTCTTCTGCCGCCGCCACGTTGGCGGCGATCATGAATTCCTCGATCAGCTTGTGTGCATCAAACCGTTCGCGGAACGCGACAGACGTAACCTTGCCATCCTCATCCAGCACGATCTTGCGTTCGGGCAGGTCCAGATCCAGCGGCTGCCGCGCGGACCGCGCCAGTTTCAGCGCGTCATAAGCGGCATACAACGGGCGCAGAACCGGGTCGAGCAGCGGCCCAGTGGCATTATCCGCATCCCCATCAATCGCCGCCTGCACTTGCCCGTAATGCAGCGACCCCGCCGACCGCATGATACCGCGCACAAAACGGTGGCCGATCTTGACCCCGCCCGCGTCAAACCGCATCCGCACCGCAAGGCAGGCGCGATCCACATGCTCATGCAAGGAACACAGATCACCTGACAAGACGTCTGGCAGCATCGGCACCACGCGGTCGGGGAAATAGGTGGAATTGCCGCGCTTGCGGGCCTCTCGGTCCAACGCGGACCCCGGGCGCACGTAATGGGCTACATCGGCAATGGCGACCCAGACGACATGGCCGCCGGGATTGCCCGCTTCGGTATCCGCCTCGGCATAAACCGCATCATCGCGGTCGCGCGCGTCCACCGGATCAATGGTGACCAGCGGCATTTGGCGAAGGTCCACCCGGCCTGAAGCCTCGGCGGGTTGCGCGGCATCCGCCTCGGCGGTGACCGCATCGGGGAACTGGTCTGGAATGCCGTGCTGGTGGATGGCGATCAGGCTGACCGCCTTTGGCCCGCTGGGGTCGCCCAACCGGGCGGTGATGCGGGCTTGTGGCAGGCCCATGCGGCGGTTGCCCACGGCCTCGCCCTCAACCAACTCGCCATCGCGGGCGTCCAGCGTCTGGCCGGCAGTGACACGCCATTCTTTGCCCTCGCCTTTGTCGATGGGGATGATCCGGCCACCCTCGGCGTTCACGCGGAACACCCCCAGCACCTTCAACGCGTTGGTGCCGATGCGGCGGATCAGCCGGGCTTCATAGGCATGATCTTCGCGCGCGACCGGGGTCAGCCGCGCCAGAACCCGCTCGCCCGCGCCCAAGGCAGGGTCGCCCTTTTGTGGCACGAACAAAATGCGCGGATGGTCCGCACCGTCGGCCAGTTCCATCGGGCGCGCGAACAGATCACCCTGCGCATCCGGGCCCAGCATCACCAGCACTGAAACCGGTGGCAACGCACCAGCTTCGCGGTAGGTCTTATGGCCGACATCCACCGCGCCCTCGGCCTCCAGCGTCTTGAGCATGCGCTTAAGATCTATGCGCGCGTCGCCCTTGATACCAAAGGCTCGCGCGATGTCGCGCTTGGCGGTTTTGCCGGGATTATCGGCGATCCACTGAAGGATCTGGTCTTTGCTTGGCAGATTTTCCATAAATCGGATCTAGCACGCAGTGGCCCCCAAGACCACCGGGCGCGCTTTCATACTGGCTTAAATATCCCCGCCGGAGGCATGGGCGGTGGATGCAGGTCGCTCCGCGGGGGATATTTAGAGACAGAAAATATAAGTCAGAGCGTCAGGTCCATGTCCCGGTGCGCGATGCCCGCGTCAAGGTATTCGTCTCCGAAGGCGGTAAAGCCCAGCCGTTCATAGAAGCCCAGAGCATGGGATTGTGCCCCCAGTCTGACCCGGTGGATGCCGGGCGTCTGGCGGAACTGGTCAACCGCCGCCCGGATCAGCGCCGCACCCAACCCGGTGCCGCGCGCGGGGATCAGCACGCAGACCCGGCCGATCTTGCCAATGTCCCCAAAAGTCAGCAGCCGTGCTGACCCCATCGGGATACCATCTACGCTGGCCAGCAGATGGACCGCCTCATCATCTTGGTCGTCTACCTCCCGATTTTCGGAGACGCCCTGTTCTTCGATGAACACAATGCGGCGCAACTGGCGGCAGGCCGCAATATCGCGGGTGGGGGCGATGGTGATCATCCGAAATAATCCGTGAGGATTCGGGTGTAAATCGCCTTGAGTTGATGGATCTGCGCCACCTCGACCCGTTCATCGACTTGATGCATTGTGCGGCCCACTAGGCCGAATTCCACCACCGGGCAGTGGTTTTTCACAAACCGCGCATCCGAGGTGCCGCCCGAAGTGGAGGCCACCGGCACCACCCCGGTTTCCGCCACAACGGCCCGCGCCACAAGCGCCGAGAACTCGCCCGGCGGGGTCAGAAAGCTTTCGCCAGAAATGATGATGCGGAAGTCGATCTGGACGCCGCTATCGGCCTGCACCGCAGCCGCTTGGGTACGCAGCCATTCTGCGATGCTGGCCCCGGTATGCAGGTCGTTGAAGCGGATATTGACGGTCGCAGCACCTTTGGCTGGAATCACATTGTTGGCCGGATTGCCGCAATCAATGGTGGTGATCGCCAGCGTGGTGGCATCAAAATGGTCTGACCCTGCATCCAGTGGCTCTGCCTCCAGTCGTGCCAGCAGGGCCACCAGCGCGCTCATCGGGTTTTTCGCGCGGTGGGGATAGGCTGAATGGCCCTGCACTCCCTGCGCCGTGAACCAGCAGGTCATCGACCCACGTCGCCCGATCTTCATCATCTCACCCATCACATTCGGGCAGGTGGGTTCGCCGACAAGGCAATGGGTCATGCGTTCGTTGTTGGTGGCCATCCAATCCAGCAGGGCCACGGTGCCATCCGTCGCCACGTCCTCTTCATCGCCGGTGATCGCCAGAATGACTGCGCCATCGGGCGGGGTGGCCGTTACGAAATCCACCGCCGCCGCCGCAAAGGCCGCGACGCCCGATTTCATATCGGTGGCACCGCGCCCGTACATCCAGCCATCCACGACTGCTGCGCCAAATGGGTCTTGGGTCCAGGCCGCCAGATCGCCCACTGGCACCACATCGGTGTGCCCGTTGAAGCCAAAGGATTTATTCGCACCCCGCGTGCCCCAGCGGGCGTAGAGGTTGGCAATCCCGCCCCGGTCTACCCGCGTACACTCAAACCCCGCGCCCGCCAGAAGCCGTTCCAGCAACACCAAAGCCCCACCTTCGGCAGGGGTGACAGAGGCACATCGGATCAGGTCGGCGGTCAGTTGGGCAGGGTCTGTGGCGGGCATTGGGGGCATCCTTGCATGGGGCAAGCAAAGGGATAGCGCGTGGCTGTGGGGCCTGCAACCAATGGTCAGGGTGTTGCGCCAAGGCCACCGCAGGGGCGGTCGCCTTGCGGTTGCTGCCAGTTAACGGATGACAATTCACCATCTGCCGCGTATCCCTAAGAACAGAAACAATAAAGTCCCGAGGCAGAACGAAACCCAGCGGCCAATGTGCCGGACCGAGCAGTCAGCCCCTCAACGGGGCTGCGGGGGACGACCCAGCCATGTTAACGGGGCGGAGGACGCAATGGCGACAGGCACCCGCACGGGCCCCCCGTCTGACATGACCGCCTTGCCCTTGGGCGAGGCGAGCCGCAGATTTTGCCATGCCCGCGCGCGAATGTTGCCGACCCCGAGGGTTCCATGACGCATTGGATCGCCCTGTCTGACAGTGACGCCCGTTCCGCTGTGGACGACGGCTTGCTGACCAGCGGGGCCTTGGTGATCGAGTTGTCGCTGCCGCTGCCCCGGGCGGGGGTATTGCTGGATTATCAGGCCACCGGTGATTGGCCTCGCACCCTGTCCCTGTTCCACGATGCGGCGGGGGGGCTGTGCCTGCTGCACCGTCAGGGTACTGCCGTGACCCGGCACATGCTGCCCGGCCCCTTGCTGGCGGAAGGACAGACCGCCCGGTTGATCTATGCTTGGGATGCCCCGGCACGAACATGGCAAATGCGGCTGGAAACCCGGGGGCAGACGGCGCATGCGGCGGCCTACGGGTTGAACCCGATGCCGCTTCCTCTGGCTGACATTGCCGCGCTGTGCCGGGGGGCCGGGATCATCCACCGCGCGGCGTCAGTGCTATGGTTTGGCGTGACTGACCGCGACGTGCCCCCGGCCAGTGCACCGTGGATCGGGCTGCGCACGCCGGTGCCCACCACCCAAGGCCTGATCCCCGCAGGCCTGCTGCGCGAGGGGGCGAAGGTAATCACCCGCGACGGCCCCAGGGTCCTGCAATCCTTGCGCCGGATGAACCTGCCCGCGCGCGGATTTTTTGCCCCCATCATGCTGCGCGCGCCCTACTTTACCCGCACGACGGACCTGCTGGTGTCCGCCGAGCAACTGATCGCGATTGGTGGGCTGGAGGTCGAATACCTGTTCGCCGAAGATGAGGTGCTGGTTGAGGCGGGCTGTCTAATCGACGGCCGTGCCGCCCTGCCGGACCCGCGCCGTATGACGATTTCCAGCGTGTCGCTGGACTTGGGCGAGCCTGCCTTACTGGACGTTGACGGCTGCATCCTGATGACTGCCTACCACGGCATCACTGCCCCCCGCGCGCCCTTGCGTGTGCTGCATGGCTATGAGGCGCTGCCGTTGATGGCCTTGCTGCGGCGCCTGCGCCGGGCGGATGCGGCGTAAGGCCCGGCGCGTCAGTCGTAAAACGGTGTCATCTGCGCCACGATGACCGAGTTTTCCTTAAGCGCCCGGTCCATCAGCGCACGTTCTTCGCCGTCAATCTCATCGCCGCCCGCCAGCCGTTCGTCCAATGTGCCATAGCCGGACACGTCCAAGGGGGCCATGTCGGCTTGCTTTAGGATGGCGACGGTTTCGCGCACCGCCTCGGCCTCATCAATGCCGCTGGCATAGATGATCAGGGCGGCCCCGGTGGCTTTGTCAGGCAAGCCGTCACCGGCCTTGCGGCCAACCTCGACCACAAGGGTAAACACCTGCTGCGGGCGCTTTACCTTTTCGGGGGCGGCTTCGGGCAGATCGTCGGGGGTGTCGTCAAGATCGGTCATGGCAGTCTCCAGTCCGCAGGTTCAATCCCGCAACAGCTCGTTGATGCTGGTCTTGCTGCGGGTCTGGGCGTCCACCTTTTTCACGATGACCGCGCAATAAAGGTTGATCCCGCCCTTGGATGGCATCGACCCTGCCACCACCACCGATCCTGCGGGCACCTCGCCATAGGTCACTGACCCGGTTTCACGGTCCACGATCTTGGTGGATTTGCCGATGAACACGCCCATGCCAAGCACCGATCCTTCGCGGATGATGCAGCCTTCCACCACTTCTGACCGAGCACCGATAAAGCAGTCATCCTCGATGATCGTGGGGCCCGCCTGCATCGGTTCCAGCACACCGCCAATGCCGACGCCGCCGGACAGATGCACGTTCTTGCCGATCTGGGCACACGATCCGACCGTGGCCCAACCGTCCACCATCGCGCCTTCATCGACGTATGCGCCCACGTTCACGAAAGACGGCATCAACACCACGTTGCGGCCGATAAACGCTGAACGCCGCACGATGGACCCCGGTACAGCGCGAAAGCCGGCGCTGCGCCACTGATCCGCCCCCCAACCGTCAAACTTGGACGGCACCTTGTCCCACCATGTCGCATCGCCGTTGCCGCCGCCGATCACGCCCATGTCATTCAGGCGGAATGACAGCAGCACCGCCTTTTTCGTCCATTGGTTCACATGCCAATCGGCCCCACGTTTTTCCGCCACCCGCAAAGCGCCGGTATCAAGCGCGGTCAATGTGGCCTCGATCGCATCGCGCACCTCGCCCTTGGTGGCGGGGCTGATGCCATCGCGGGCCTCCCATGCAGCGTCGATTGTGGCTTCCAATGCGGCGTAGGACATGGGGTGTTCCTTTTTCGGATGGCTCTGTTGCGCCCCAGCCTATAAGGCTTGGGACAGACCCACGCAATCCGGCCTAAGGCATGAATCCGCCCATGAAAGATGAACCCCGCGCCCATCCCTTCCGTGATTCTGCGCAGGATGTCGCCGCCGTCCGGCGTATTCCTGATACGCCGCAGACCATGGCCCCGGCCTACCGGCTGGCCTTTGCCGACCGTGATTTTCTGACACGCGAAGAATTGCGCCCGGTGCGGTTGCAGCTGGAACTGCTGAAGCCGCAGCTGATGCTGGATGAGGCAGGGATCACGTCGACCATCGTGCTGTTCGGCGGCGCGAGGATTCCTTCACCCGAGACAGTGGCGAAAACGGCTACCCTGGCCGATTTGTCGAAGTTCTATGATGAGGCGCGGCGCTTTGCGTTTCTGATGACGCAGCGGTCGATGGCATCGGGCGGGCGCGAAGGCGTGATCTGCACCGGCGGCGGCCCCGGCGTGATGGAGGCTGGCAACAAAGGCGCGCATGAAGCTGGCGGGCAGTCGATCGGGCTGAACATCGTGCTGCCGCACGAACAGGCACCCAACGCCTATGTCACGCCGGATTTGTCATTCAACTTTCACTACTTTGCCATTCGCAAGATGCACTTTCTGATGCGGGCAGCGGCGGTCTGCGTATTTCCCGGCGGCTTTGGCACGTTGGATGAGATGTTTGAAAGCCTGACCCTGATCCAGACCAAACGGATGAAGCCGATCCCATTCCTTTTGTTCGGGCGGGCGTGGTGGGACACAATCATCAACTGGCAGGCCTTGGCCGATGCCGGGGTGATCGCGCAGTCTGATTTGTCGCTGTTCTGTTTTGTCGAGACAGCAGAGGAAGCCATGGCCGCCATTGATGGCTGGTCAGCACGCGAATAGGGCGGCGCTTGGAACTGGCCGTCGGGGGACGTCACGTCCCCCACGCAACATTGCAAGCAATGTTGCTCCCCCTGTGGGATATTTAGGCCAAAGTGAAACTGGCAAGAGTTGCTTTGCCTTCGATCGTCAGAAATGATGCCGCATTGGGGCCGAGGGTAAGTGTCGAGCCGTCAAGCGACGCGTTCAGCGAAGGGCCGGTGATGCTGCCCGCGCCTGCCACCGTGACGGTCTGCGCTTCGGGTGACAGGTTGAACACGCAAAGAACAGCGTCCGTATCCGCCCGTCGCACGAAGGCCAGGACCGGGTTAGGGGCGTCCAGAAATTCGGTGTGGCCCATGGTCAGGGCCGGCGAGGCAGTGCGGAAAGCAATCATCTTGCGGTAATGTTCCAGCACAGACAGATCATCGCACGCCTGAGAGGCCACGTTGCGCGCAGCCTGGGGCGGTTTGACTGGCAGCCACGGCGTGCCGGTGGTGAACCCTGCATTGGCAGAACTGTCCCAGACCATCGGCGTGCGAGTGTTGTCGCGGCCCACCGGTTCGGGCCAGAAGGCGATACCCTGCGGGTCGGTCAGGTCTTCAAACGCCAGTTCGGTATCGGTCTGGCCCAGTTCCTCGCCTTGCCAAAGGCAGATCGAGCCCTGAAACGACAGCAGCAGCGACCCCGCCTGTTTGGCCAGCGCGTCCTGACTGATGCCGTGCTTGTCCCAACGAGAGGCATGGCGCACCACGTCATGGTTGGAAAACGCCCACATCGGCCAACCATCGGGGGCCTCTTTGAAGAACCCCTCGATCCGGCTGCGGAAGAAGGCGGGGGTGTAGTCATACCCCATCAACTCGAACGAATAGCATTGGTGCAGACGGCCCGGGGCGGTGTATTCGCCCATCATCGCGATGGCATGATGCGCCTCGCCCATCTCGCCCACCGACGCAGCACCATATTGGTCCAGCACCCGCCGGATGCGTTCCATCCATGCAAGGTTCTGCGGCTGGTTCTTGTCGAACAGATGGTACTGCATGCCGTAAGGATTGCCCTCTGTCACCTCTTTCACTCGGTAATCGGCGGGGTTGTCGCGGAGCAGGGGGTCGTGGAAGAAATAGTTGACCGTATCAAACCGGAACCCGTCCACCCCCCTGTCCAGCCAGAAACGCAGGTTTGACAGCGCCCAATCCTGCACATCTGGGTTGTGAAAATTGAAATCGGGTTGTTGGGACAGGAAGTTGTGCAGGTAATATTGTTTGCGCCGCGCGTCCCACGCCCAAGCGGTGCCGCCGAACACCGACAGCCAGTTGTTGGGGGGGCTGCCGTCATGTTTGGGGTCGGCCCAGACGTACCAATCTGCGCGGGGATTATCGCGGCTGGCGCGGCTTTCAGTGAAAAAGGGGTGCTGGTCGGACGAATGGGATTGCACCTGATCAATGATCACTTTCAGGCCCAGATCATGTGCCCGCGCAATCAGCGTATCAAAATCGGCAAGTGTGCCGAACACCGGGTCCACATCGGTGTAATCCGACACGTCATAGCCCATGTCCAGCATGGGGCTGCGAAAGAACGGGCTGAGCCAGATCACCTGTACGCCGAGATCGGCAAGGTAGGGCAGCCGCCGCGTGATCCCGGGCAGATCACCCACGCCATCGCCGTTGTCATCCTGAAATGACCGGGGATAGACCTGATATGTTACCGACCCGCGCCACCAATCCGACATGCTGCACCCCATTTCACTGGGGCCCGACCTTAACGCCCACGCGCCGCAGGAGCCAGCCTGACAACGCGCAACGCCCTGTCACCGCAATGCATTGTGGCCAAGTGCATCCGGCCTGCATCAGTCGTTCAAGTTGTGTGCAGCACAATTATCCGTTTGACCCTGCCGGGCCACAGGCGCAGGTTCCCGCAGTATCCCGGAGAGTGCGATGATCAAAGCCCCCCTGTTCACCCCTGTGCTGATTGCGGGGTCGGTGATCCTGATGCTGGGCTTTGCCATTCGCGCCAGTTTTGGCGTGTTCCAGATACCCATTGCCGCCGAGTTTGGCTGGGCGCGGTCAGAATTTTCGCTGGCGATTGCGATTCAGAACCTCGCCTGGGGTGTGGGGCAGCCTCTGTTTGGCGCGGTGGCGGAACGGTTTGGCGACCGAAAGGCGATTGTTGCGGGCGCGCTGCTGTATGCGTTGGGGTTGGTGCTGTCGTCCTATGCGATCACCCCGGGCGAGCATCAATTGTTGGCCATTCTGGTGGGCTTTGGCATCGCGGGCACCGGGTTTGGGGTCATCCTCGCCATCGTCGGGCGGGCGTCCAGCCCGGAAAACCGCTCGCTGGCACTTGGGATTGCCACCGCTGCGGGGTCGGCGGGTCAGGTGATCGGGGCACCCACGGCCGAGTTCTTGCTGCAAAGCTATCACTGGCAGACGGTGTTCGTGATCTTCGCCGTGGTGATCCTTGCGTCACTGATGGCCCTGCCGTTCATCCGGTCGCCCAAGGTGGCCACAAAGGCCGAGCTGGAAGAAAGCCTTGGCACCGTACTGGTGCGCGCGTTCAAGGACCCGTCGTTTTCGCTGATCTTCGTTGGCTTCTTTTCGTGCGGCTATCAACTGGCGTTCATCACCGCCCACTTTCCAGCATTTGTGACCGACTTTTGTGGCGCAATTGACCCGAACGGCATGCTGGCGACCATCGGCATAAAGACCACCTCGACCTTGGGGGCTGTGTCTATCGCGGTGATCGGGCTGTTCAATATCGTGGGCACGATCACAGCGGGCTATCTGGGGCGCAGGCATACCAAAAAATACCTGCTGGTCGCCATCTACGTGGGCCGCACAATTGCGGCTGCGGTGTTCTTTCTGCTGCCGATCACGCCCGCGTCGGTGCTGATCTTTTCCGCCGTCATGGGGTCTTTGTGGCTGGCCACTGTACCGCTGACCAGCGGTCTGGTCGCGCATATTTATGGGTTGCGATATATGGGCACACTCTACGGTTTTGTCTTCCTAAGCCACCAGATCGGCGGGTTTCTGGGCGTCTGGCTGGGCGGACGGATGTATGACATCACCGGCGATTACACGCTGGTCTGGTGGATTGGGGTCGGGGTTGGGGCGTTTTCGGCCTTGGTCCATATTCCGATCCGAGAGCGCGCCATGATTGCGCAGGTCGTCTGATGCGTGTGGGAATCGTTTTTCTGCTGCTTGGATATGTCCTTAGCCAGTTTTACCGCGCCTTTTTGGCGGTGATGGCCCCGGTGCTGAAGGTGGACCTTGGGGCGACTGCGGATGATTTGGCTTCGGCTTCAGGTCTGTGGTTTCTGGCCTTTGCCTGCATGCAACTGCCCATCGGCGCGGCGCTGGACCGCGTGGGGCCGCGGCTGACCACTGCCGCCCTGATGGCCGTGGGCGCTGTGGGAGCCGCCGTCTTTGCGACCGCCACCACCCCGCTTGCAATCAAGGCTGCTATGGTGCTGGTCGGCATCGGCTGTGCACCCGTCTTGATGGCAAGCTACTACATCTTCGCCCGCATCTATGCGCCTGCGGTGTTCGGCACCTTGGCCGGGGCCACCATCGGCATCGGGTCGCTTGGCAATATCGCGGCGTCCCTGCCGCTGACGGCAGCGATGGAAGCCTTTGGCTGGCGCGAAACGGTGTGGGGGCTGGCGGGGCTGACACTGGCCGTGGCGGTTGCAATCGGGGTGGCGGTGAAAGACCCGGCGCGCAGTACGGGCGGGGCCAAGGGGTCCCTGTTTGATCTGCTGCGAATGCCTGCGCTATGGCCGATCCTTGCGATGATGGTGGTGTGCTACGCGCCTGTCGCGGGCATCCGGGGGCTGTGGGTGGGGCCGTATTTCGCCGATGTGCATGGGGCCACCCCGACACAGATAGGGGCTGTAGGGCTGTGGATGGGCCTTGCGATGGTGGCGGGCAACTTTGCCTATGGTCCGCTGGACCGTCTGCTTGGCAGCCGCAAATGGGTGATCTTCGGCGGCAATACCTTGGTTGTGGCCTGCCTGCTGGCGTTGTGGGCCTGGCCCGCGCAAGCTGGCCTCGGTACTGCAGCCCTGATCGGCCTTGGGTTTTTCGGCGCGTCCTTCCCCATGGTAATCGCCCATGGCCGCGCCTTCTTTCCACCCCACCTGATGGGCCGGGGCGTTACCCTGCTGAACCTGTTCGGCATTGCCCCGATTGGCATCGCGCAAATGATCACTGGGGGCATCCATGCGGGCACCGCACCTGTGCCCCCGTCGGCCCCCTACGCTGCGATTTTCCTGTTCTTTGCGCTGACCACGCTGGTGGGTCTGGCTGTCTATCTGATGTCACAAGACCGCACGGACTGACATATCGCCCTTTCCCCGCAGCCGTCGTTGCGCTAACAGGCCTCGTCCCTGACGGTCAGGGCACATAAAGGAGACCCCGATGGGCTACAAAGTCGTCGTCGCGGGTGCCACGGGTAACGTGGGCCGCGAAATGCTGAATATCCTCGCTGAACGCGAGTTTCCTGTGGATGAGATTGCCGCATTGGCCTCGCGAAAATCCTTGGGAACTGAGATCAGCTTTGGCGACAAGACCGTCAAGACCAAGGATCTGGACACCTTCGATTTCACCGGATGGGATATCGCCCTGTTCGCAGTAGGTTCGGATGCGACCAAGATCTATGCCCCCAAGGCTGCGGCAGCGGGCTGCATCGTGATCGACAATTCGTCGCTTTACCGTTACGACCCGCAAATTCCGCTGATCGTGCCGGAAGTGAACGCCGACGCGATTCACATGTATAAAAACAAGAATATCATCGCCAACCCAAACTGTTCCACCGCCCAGATGGTTGTGGCGCTAAAGCCCTTGCACGACCGCGCGCGGATCAAGCGGGTGGTTGTCAGCACCTATCAGTCGGTATCGGGCGCGGGCAAGGAAGGCACGGATGAGCTTTGGGACCAGACCAAGGGCATCTTTGTCGTGGGTCAGGATATCGCGCCCAAGAAGTTCCCCAAGCAGATCGCCTTTAACGTGATCCCGCAGATCGACGTGTTCCTGGATGATGGCTACACCAAGGAAGAATGGAAGATGGTCGCCGAAACCAAGAAAATCCTCGACCCCAAGATCAAGGTCACGGCAACCTGTGTGCGGGTGCCGGTGTTCGTGGGCCATTCCGAGGCGATCAACATCGAGTTTGAAGACCCGATCGACTGGCAAGAGGCCACGGATATCTTGCGCGAAGCGCCGGGGATCATGGTGATCGACAAGCGCGAAGACGGTGGCTACATCACTCCGATCGAATGTGTGGGGGACTATGCAACCTACATCAGCCGCATCCGGCAGGACATCACGGTGGAAAACGGCATCAGCCTGTGGTGCGTGTCTGACAACCTGCGCAAGGGTGCGGCGTTGAATGCTGTGCAGATTGCAGAAGTGCTGGGCAACAGGGTTTTGAAAAAGGGCTGATCTATCAGTCCACTAAAACGGCCAGAACGGCGACATTGCAAAAGGTCGCCGTTATTTTTATAAAAATCGGAAAATTCTTTTAAACCTATGGAACTTTTTGGATCTTCTCGCGTTAAATCATTATGGCGGGGGCCTGAAGTTTACGATGGCAGACATGAAAGCCACGATCTCCCCGCTTTCGGCCCGAATGCTGGGCCTTGGAGCGTGCCCCTCTGCCCAGCCAACGCCTTTTGCAAAAAGCGAAGGATTGATGACGCCCGGCGAACTGGCCGATCTCTTTTCGAATCATCTATACGGGCGGGCTGCTGACTGAAATACGTTGATTTCCCTCCAACCACAAAGGACCGGATCATGACCTATTCCCTGTTGCTGGACATTGCCCGCGTCAACCGCTTGCTGGCCCTGAAGGCCAGCAGGCTCAAGGCCGCAACCGACATCAGCTGATCTGTCAGGCATGGGTTGCTGCGCAGGCATGGCTGTGGCTACTGTCACAAAGCCCTGGATGCGGAGATTTCGATGCGTGTTTTACTCATTGCCTGCGTGTTGATGCCCTGCGCATGGCCTGCCTTGGCTGAAACAATTGCCACCGCAAGCCACATCACTCATGTAACGATTTACCCCGAGGGGGCAGAGGTCACGCGCGTCGTAGAGTTCGATGCCCCCGTCGGGTCGCATGATCTGCTGATCACCGACTTGCCCGCTGCGACTGAATCAAGCCTGTTGCGGATTGCTCCGCAGGGCGGCTTGCAAACCGGAGCTTATGCGCTGCGCCATGATCGTTTGCCGCCGCGCGAGGACGTTCTCACTCCGGCGCAAGAAGCCGCCAGGGCCGCGCTGGACACTGCGACAGCCAGCCTGCGCGACGCCACTGCCGCCGCCGATACCATCCGTGCCCGGATTGAGGCCGCCGAGGCACAAGTGGCGTTTCTGCGCGGTATAGGTGGCCCCCTGCCAGACGCGGCAAACCCGGACACCCTCCAAGCCCTGTCGCGGATGATCGGGGCCGAAGTGCTGGCGGCCCGCCAGTCGGTGATTACTGCTCAAGTTGACCTTTGGCCCGCCACCGAAGCCGT
>JANNNF010000347.1:0-6362 GCA_031398405.1 Rhodobacterales bacterium
TGCGACAAGGGCATGTGGATCGTCACCGGAACCACCCGCAGATCGGGGCATGCCAGCATCATCACCACCCGGTCCACTCCTGCCAGATGGGCCAGAAATTCAGTATGGCCGGGAAAGGCAAACCCCGCGCCGTCCTTCAGCGCCTTTTTGTGGATCGGGGCGGTACAAACCGCCCGCGCTTCACCCGCCTGCACCAAGGCCACGGCACGCGCGATCACCTCGATCACACCTGCCGCATTGGCGGGGTCGGGTTGGCCGGGCAGGGCGGGGGCGCCAAAGCGGTGCGGCAGCACAGGCAACAGGCCCCGAGGCACACGGGCGGCTTGTGACAGGTTCGACAGTTCAGCAATCCGGGTGCCTTGCGGCAAATGCACAGGGTCCCCCAGCCAGACGAAGGGCACCTGCGCCGCCAGCGCCTTGACCGCCAGTTCAGGACCGATGCCCGATGGCTCGCCGCAGGTCAGGATAATCGGGGGCATCACGGCTCGCGGATGATGGCGGCGGCGCGCAACTCCTCAAGATAGCCTTCCGACAGGCCTTCCAGCTTTCGGTTCAGCAAATTGCCCCGCACGGCATCGCGCGCGATAGGCTCTTCCAGCACGGGCGCGCGGTTGCACAGCATCAAGATCATGCGCCCCGACCCGCTGGTCAGCGCGGTTGACATCTCGCCCGCGTCCAGCTTGGCCAGTTCCAGCCCAATGTCTTGCGGAATTTCGCCCATGGGCTTGGTCTCAACCACCAGTTGTTCGGCGGGCAGGCCTTTGGTCAAACCGTACAGGTCCATGCAGGCATCAGCCCCGGCCCGGATGCGCGATACTTCGGCGGGATCATTGGGGATCACCAGCCTGGCATATTCCACCGTGACGGATGCAGGCTTGGCGGCGGTATCTTCGCCAATGTCACGCAGTTGGAACAGCACAACAGCCCCCGGCACGAACACCGGTCTGGATACTTGCCCCACCTCCAGCCCCAGCACGAAGGGCGCGATCTGCGGCGGCAAGTTGGACAGCGGCATCCACGCCAGATGACCGCCAGCCCCGGCTGTGGGCGACTTGGAATAGCGCCGAGCGGCGGATGCAAACGCCCCCTCGCTGGCAATCTCGCCCGACAGGCGGGCGGCAAGATCAGCCGTTTCGCCTGTGTCTCCCGGCGCGATCGGGATCACCAGTTCCGACAGCAACACCCGCAGCGGCTTTTCCCGCGCAGCGGCAGCAATCGCGCGGTCAATCTCGGACTCGCTGACAGTGACCTGGCTGGCGAAGCGCGCGCGCACCACATTGCGCCAGATCTGCCCGGCATAGACAAAATCGCGGAAGGTTGACGCCTCTACCCCGGCCTGGGCAAGGGCCGCGATGAATTCTTCAGAGCTAAGGTTTGCCCGGCTGGCAAATTCAGTCATCGCCGCCTCAACCTCGGCCGGTGTCAGAGTAAGGCCCAAACGCTCGGCTTCGGTGAGGCGCAAGCGATCTTCGGTCAGGGCTTTCAGGGCCTCGACCATTGGATTGACAGGGGCATTCAGCAGCTTGAGGAACAACGCGCGCTGCACCACCTCATACTGGGTGATCACCCGGTCATTGACCACAAGGCGCGGAGCATAAAGATTGCCATCAGTGGGAATTTCAGATTGCGCAATCCCCGGCCCGGAAAACACAGCCGTCAGCAGGCCAAAGGTGGCCATCACGGCGAAAATCGAAGATTTCATCATTCCAGCATACGCCTTGTTTATCTGCGACAAGTGCGCGCGGGACCTGCCGCCACGCCACTGCCAAAGCCAATCAGATCAACCGACAGGCCGAAATCCGTTGTCGGTTTTACAGTAGTAGATGATGTGAACCTGCGCGAGAGGGAAAGATCAACGCGCATACACTCGTTGCGAAACTCCATCCCCAGCCCTGCAACCGTGCCGCCCTGCGCCACAAAGTCATAGCGGCCAGACAGTTTACCCGTCCAGTTCGGCGTGACCATGTACTTTGCGTTGAAGGTAACTTCTCGGGTCGCATCGGGGCGGTTTTCCAGCGTGTCGGCCACCGCATAGACCAGCCCCGTGGTCACATCCAGTTTGGGGCGTTTCAGATCAAGCCGCATCTCGGCCTTGGTAAAGCTGAACGCGTTGTCAAATACCGCTCGTGTGGTCAGCAAAGTACCGTCCGAAAGGCTGAGCTGCGCGCCGGCCAGCCAGTCAGACGTGCGCCCGTCCAGCCCCGAGGACACGCCAAACTGCGCAGGGTCGCGGCTGCGCAGCACCCGGCCCACCGTTACCCCAAGCGACCATCCTGCCGGATCATAGCGGGTCCAGCCAAGGCCAATGTTGGTCCGCGCTCCGCGTTCCACCGCATCCGACCCCGGAAAGCGGTTCAATGAGAAAAGGTTGCCCTCGTCAAATTCCACCAGCGCGGAATCCTCGTTGGGCAACGTCTCGGTTCCGCCTTCAGCCCAGATCAGTTGCACCACAGGCTCAATCACATGGCTTGCCCCGCTTGCGGTGGTGGCGACCCAAGGCCAGCGCAGTTCCACCCCTGCGGCGGCGTGAGTGCGGGTCGTATCACCGGCAAACAGCGCGTCCTGCCGAATGCGATAGGTGTCTGCCGTCACCTCGCCCAAGACCGTGCCTTCAATACCGCCTGGCAAGATCCAGCTCCGCCGCCAATCCAGCCGCAAGGACACCCGCCCCGTATCGCGCCCATCGGCGATGGTGTCGGCATCCACGCCGTCGACGGCCAAATCCGACGTACGCAACTGGTTGTGTGTTTGCACCCGCAACCCGCCTTCACCGCCCAAAGCCCCAAGGCTGAAACGCCGATGAAAGCTCAGGTCCGCCACGACGGAGGGGATTGTCGCCTGATCCTCGCTGTCGCGCAGGGTCTGAAAGCTGATGATGCGGGCCGAAATATGTTCGTTGCGCCGGGTGCGGGCAACCTCGATCCGGCTGTCCAGCCGGTCGGCCTCGGATATCCCGTAATCCAGCAGATAGGCATTGTCCGTCACAGCTTGTGTCTTGATCGTCAGCTTGTAGGCTTCGGGCAGATCAAAAACCCCGCGCACGAACAAGTAGCCCCGGGTTTCACCGGGCAGAAGTTCATCGCGCGACAGCGCCCCCTCAATTTCAAGATCGCCAGTGCGCAGGGCCTCGCGGTATTTGAATTCCAGCGTGCGTCCCGATTTGGTTGTCAGGTACGGCGTCAGTGTCAGATCGCGCGATGGCCCAAGCGTCAGGAAATACGGCACCTTCACCCCGGTCCCAAGTCCAGAGGTGGTCCGCAGGGTGGGCATTAGAAAACCGCTGGTCCGGGTCAGGCTGGGGTCGGGCATCCGCAGGCGCGGGATGTAGAACACCGGTACCCCGCCAAAACGCAACTGAGCGTGGTCAAAATAGATTTGGCGTTCTTGCTGATCATGCACGATCCGGTTTGCCCGGATCTCCCACATCGGGGTGGGGTCGCCTTCGCAGATCTTGCATGACGACGCGATGGCCCGGTCCAACTGCGTGTAGCGCCCGCCCACCCGCGTCATCCGCGTCGAGGCCAGTTGCAACTGCTGGTTCAGCACCATCCGCGCCGATTGCAAAACGCCTTCCGACAGATCTGCGGCCAGTTCGGCCTGACTTGCCAGAATGACAGCCTCGCCGCTTTCATCGGTCAGCACCAGTGGCCCGCTGATCTCCAGCCGGTCGGTGGTCTGGTCGTAGACAAGGCCTGTCGCGCGCAAGCGGCGGCCCTGATAGAAAATCTCTACCGCTCCACTGGCGATCAGGCGATTGTCACCGGTGATTTGCAGACTGTCGGCCACAAGGCTGGCGCGGTCTTGCGCCGATACCTGCGGCAGGGCGGTCAGCAGGCCAAACAGGCTTGCGGCAACATACGTGGTCAGACGGCGAAACCGCATCAGCCATCCTCCAGATGTAACAACAGACCCATTGCCATCATCACGGCAGCAAGTGGTGGGCTCCATGCGGCAAGAACGATGGGGATCTGGCCGTTGGTGCCCAGCGATTGCGCGAAATTGCGCAAAAAGAACAGGGCAAATCCGGCCAGCATCGCAAACAAAACCATGGTGCCGGTCTTGCCTGCACGCGTGTGGCGCATGGTGAAGCCTGCAGCCACCAGCACCATTGCGGCCATCAGCAAGGGTTGCGCCAATTCCATCTGGAACCAAAGCCGATAAGCACGGGCCGAAAAACCGGCGCGCTCCAACCCGGCAATATACCTTGGCAGCCCCCAGAACGGGATCGCTGCAGGCTCGCCAAAGCTGTCGCGGATGCGTTCCACCGTCAGGTCAGACACCAATCGCGCGCCATCGGCATCCTCTACGGCCTCCAGTTCCGGGTTTGGGTCGGTCAGATCCCAGCGTTTGGACCCTTCCATCACCCATGCCCCCGGTTCCAGCGTTGCGCGCGCCGCTTCCACCCTCGCCAACGGCACGCCAGCGGCGTCAAAGGTCAGGAAGGTCACCTCGAACAACTGGGTCCCATCGGGATTGGACCGTGCGGCCTGAATGACGGTTTGCCCGTCCGCGCCACCCTGCCGCAGCCAAAGCCCGGTATCGGCCACCGACAACACCGACCCCGACCCAGCCCCGTAGCCTGCGCGCAGTTTGGCATATTCCTTGATGGTTGCAGCTACGATCGGATTGACCACCCCCACCACCAGCATCCCGAAGATAAGGGCGGCGATCACTGGCGCTGCCAAAAACCGCAGCCCCGACCGCCCCGCAGCCCGCACGACCACCAACTCCGACGACCGTGCCAACCCTAGAAACAGGGCAATCGATGCCATGATCAGGATCAACGGCAACACCCGGTACAGGCTTTCAGGCACGTTCATCAGGGCCAGCCGCCCAGCCTCGGCAATCCCGATGTCTGACGAGGAAAAGCGGCGCAACTGATCAATCATGTCGATCAGAAGCATGATGCCCGCGAACACCAGCAGCACCCGCGCCACCATGGCCAGAAACCGCCGCACGATATACAGGCTCAGAATCATGGCGCAGCCTTTTGCCAGAACCGCGGCCCGATATGACGCGGGGCCTGCGCCTTCCACAGCAACCCCGCCGCCAGTGCAAAGCCCAGCACCGGGGCCGCATAAACCAACGCGGCCATTGACGCCGCTTGCAAGGACGCCGCCGCAGCCCAGGTATTGACCAGTTGCAACAAGATCAGGGCAAACACCGCGGCTCCCATCTGTCTCCACAAACCAAACCGTGAAAACCCGCCCAGCATAAGTGCCGCAAACCCCACCAACGGCGTCGCCACCGCCAGCATCGGCATGGCAAAGCGCGCGTTACCTTCGGACAGAAACGCTTCCCGGCTTTCGCCAAGTTCGGTCAGGGTGGCCTCGGTCGGGTTTAGCAGATCATAAGTGGACATTTCATCCAACGTGCGCCCCGACCTGCCGCCTACCGACACCAGCCCCGCCAGATCAAGAGTGAAATCGGCAAAGCGCGTCACGGAAATCCGCCGGTCAGCCCGGGTGACGGTCTGCGCCGACCCGTCCAGCATGATCAGTTTTGGCGCCACATCACCGCGTACCAGCAGGGCGCGCCGCGCAGTATAGGTCACACGCTCTGCCGCACCACGTTCATCCGACAAGAACAGGTCGTTCAATTCTCCGGTCTGGGTGATCTTGCCGATATAGAGGGTGATCCCGAGGGCAGGGTGCATGAATTGCCCATCATTTAGAAACCGCGCGGTGACATTCTGCGAAATCTCGGCGCTGCGGTTGGCGAGGGCTGACCGGCTGGCGGGCACCAGCACATGCATCAACACCAGCATCATCACCATCACGATCAGCCCGAACGCCAACACGGGCCGCGCCAGCCGAAAGGCCGAAAACCCCGCCGCCTGCACCACCACCAACTCGCTTTCCTGCATCAGCCGGTTGACGGCATAGACCGTCGCCGCAAAGGCCGAAATCGGCAGCACCAGACGGATCACATTGGGCAGCGTCAGCAGCGAAAATTCCAGAAAAACCAGCGCCGACTGGCCATCACCTATCAATTGGTCAAACAGGCCGACCGCCCGGTTGATCCAATAGACAGCTACCAGCACTAGCGAGAAAAACCCGAACAGCCCCAGCAGCTGTGACAGCAGATATCTGTCCAGCCTCGACACGCGCCCCTGATCCCCTTTCTTGCTTTGGCGTAACCCTAACGGAATTCCTAAGCGGGGAAAACTGATATCTGGCCATTCCCGCCATCTGACATTAGCGTCTGCGCGTGGCGTCACACGACACACGCCAAACCCTTTGCCGGAGCCGCCAGATGTCCAATCCCGTACCAATCAAATTCACCGAAACCGACCTTGACGCGCTGATCACTGCCCCCGGGCGCATCGCCATTCTGACAGATGGGGCGACGGGCCTGTCGCC